>JBATHQ010000294.1:0-3076 GCA_049667005.1 Psychromonas sp. | reverse complement strand
TAGTTGTTCTCACTTCAAAACTCACAACGCAGTTAGGGTTGATTTTAACCAGTTAGACTGATCACCTTTTTAGTTCCTTTGGTATAAATTATTAAAAGAAATGGACCACTGATACTTTGTCAGGTGCCTCAAAGTATTGTGATCACTAAACCGTTATATCATACCTTAAGTTGTTAACCACTCAGCAAAAATTAATCGATATGTTTAAACGTAAAGCGAGTGCCCTGCTTGCAAAAATGCCGAGATTAAAAAATAAACAGCACCTATTACCATCGTAGATAATGGCAAGGTGAAATCGCTGCTGGGTATGCTCCTATTCACTGAAAACACTAATGGGCAATGGGTGCTCAGAGGGCAAAAGATGACGTTGTTGAGGCGCAATTATCTGTTAATATGGTTAAATCAGAAAGAAAGTCCAATTCCACATTTTATGCTGATGACAATAATAACAGTTGGTACTAATCCTTTGCAGAACCAGCACTTTTAACTTGGCTATTTTCGAAATAAAAAATGAAGAATCTAATTAATATTAAATATGCAATTTTGGGGTTTATGACAATTTTTAGTCTGGCATGTCATGCGAATGAATCTGCTGCCGATTTAGATGCTAATCCATTTGCAGCTAAAGTAGATGCCATTTTAAGTTTAATGACTGTTGAAGAGAAGATCGGACAGTTAAATTTACCCTCTGCAGGTGATATCACAACGGGACAAGCAAAAAACGCCAACTTTGCTAAAAAAATAGAGCAAGGGAAAGTCGGTGGGCTGTTCAATATAAAATCTGCTGCAAAAATACGAAGCATTCAAAAAATTGCAGTTGAAAAAAGTCGCTTAAAAATTCCATTGCTGTTTGCAATGGATGTGATTCATGGTTATCAAACTACGTTTCCAATTCCATTAGGTTTGTCATCTTCATGGGATATGGAGATGATAAAAAAAACAGCGCAAATCGCAGCACAAGAAGCGACGGCTGACGGGATCAACTGGACATTTTCTCCCATGGTAGATATTTCCAGAGATCCGCGTTGGGGGCGAGTTTCCGAAGGTGCTGGTGAAGATCCCTATTTAGGCAGTGAAATAGCGAAAGCGATGGTACAGGGTTATCAAGGTGATGATTTAACTAAAAACAATACCATGATTGCCAGTGTAAAACATTTTGCACTGTATGGAGCCTCGGAAGCAGGAAGAGATTACAATACCGTCGATATGAGTAAAATACGCATGTATAACGAGTATTTACCGCCATACAAAGCTGCTATCGATGCGGGCGTAAGAACTGTTATGACCTCCTTTAATGAAATTGATGGTATTCCCGCAACAGGTAATAAGTGGCTGCTGACAGATTTATTAAGAGACGATTGGGGTTTTAATGGTTTTGTCGTCACCGATTACACCGGAATTGAAGAGATGATCTACCATGGCATTGGCGATCTTCAGCAGGTGTCGGCCCAGGCTTTAACCGCCGGGGTTGATATGGATATGGTTTCAGATGGCTTTTTATCTACCTTAAAAAAATCTTTACAGGAGGGAAAAATCTCTATCGATGCGATTGATGCAGCCGTAAAACGTATTTTAACCGCTAAGTTTGAATTGGGTTTATTTGACGATCCGTATAAATATTGTGATGAAAACAGAGCAAAAACTGAAATTTTCACTGCAGAAAATAGAGCTTTTGCACGTAAGGTTGCATCAGAATCAATGGTGTTGCTAAAAAATGACCAGCAACTTTTGCCCTTAAAAAAATCTGGCACGATTGCATTAATAGGTCCTTTGGCAAACACAGCCGTTAATATGGCGGGAACCTGGAGCGTTGCAACAAAACAAAATTTATCCATTGCGCTGTTAGATGGATTAAAAACGGTTGTCGGTGATAAGGCGCAAATTACATATGCAAAAGGCAGTAATTTAGATTACGACTTAGCACTTGAGAAACGCGCTACCATGTTTGGCAAAGAGATTCCTCGAGATCGAAGGACCGATAAACAGTTGTTAGATGAAGCATTGTCTATCGCATCGAAATCAGATGTGATTATAGCGGCCTTAGGTGAATCGGCTGAATTTAGTGGAGAAAGTAGCAGTAGAACGAATTTGGAAATTCCGAAAGTTCAAAAAGATTTATTGAACGCCTTACTAAAAACAGGAAAACCCGTTGTTCTAGTATTGTTTACAGGAAGACCTTTAACTTTAGTTGAAGAAAACGCCAATGTGCCTGCCATTTTAAATGTATGGTTTCCGGGTAGCGAAGCGGGGTTAGCAATTTCAGATATTTTATTTGGCGATGTAAATCCGTCAGGAAAATTAACAGCAACCTTTCCTCGAAATGTCGGTCAAATTCCCATTTTTTATAATCATAAAAATACCGGGAGACCTTTAGGGAAAGATGAATCTCCATTCGAAAAATTCAAATCGAATTATATAGATGAGCGAATAGAGCCATTGTATCCGTTTGGTTACGGATTGAGCTATAGCACCTTTGATTACAGTCATTTAAGATTAAGTTCAACGCAAATGAAGCAATCGGGCAGCATAGACGTTTCTATAGATATAACCAATTCAGGAAATTACGATGGCAAAGAGATAGTGCAATTATATATACGTGATTTGGTCGGCTCTGTCACCAGACCCGTAAAAGAGCTTAAAGGCTTTAAAAAAATAAAAATCAAGCAAGGTGAGACCAAAAAGGTGACCTTTAAATTGACTGAAAATGATTTAAAGTTTTACAACGCCGATTTGGATTTTGTATCCGAACTGGGGACTTTTGAGGTATTTGTCGGCACTAATTCGAACACATATTTAAAGTCAAAATTCGAATTAGTTAAATAAAAAACCTGCTTGTGCAGTTGATTCAGGTAATAACAAATTTGTATAGAATTTATTATTTTTAGCTTGAATCAATTGGGGTGCGGAGCGAATTGAACGGCAGTTCAGGTTTATGAGCGGGCAGAGCTCTGCGAGCCCTTTTTTAGTCCGCTTGTTTATTGATATGAGGACTGAAGTCCACGCCCCAAAAGCAGTGAAATATTAGCTTTTAGACAAAGAATAGCTAAAAAAAGAGGTAAACAATAATTCACCATAG
>JBATHQ010000293.1:0-2534 GCA_049667005.1 Psychromonas sp. | reverse complement strand
GAAGGAGTTCCTAAAAGTGAATACTTCAGAGCGATTAAAGGGAATCCTAAAGCTAGTTTAGTAAAACTTGCCGATATGACTCATAACAGCGACTTGGGTAGATTGGCGGTTGTTCGTGAGGCGGATTTGTTAAGAACAGCTCAATATAAAAAATGGATGGAATACTTAGCTTAATCAATTTGTATTGCATATACGATCAATAACATCGAATCATTGAATAGCCTGATACGTAAGGCCCTTAACAAACGTAAGGTATTCCCAACAGATGGCTCCGCTAAAGAGGTCGTTTATCTTGCCGTGATGGACGCTTCAAAAAAATTGACAATGCCAATTAGGAAGTGGAAAACGGCCTTAAATCGCTTTATGATTACGTTTGAAGACCGTCTTAAAGACTACGTTTAAAAGCCTCAGTTACACAGAATTATTTACAGGCAGGCTCTACTAACTTCCTACCTAAGTAAACTCATTCTTTTAAAAAAGCCTTAAACGTAATCATAACTTCTTTCCTCTTGCGATATAATTTCTAATAATTCTGTAATAACTTTTTGAGTTTTTTCAAAACCTTCACTTTTTCCAAAATCTTCGGTATTTTGGTTTTTCAGATATAATCTTTTATTAACTTCAATCATGATAGATTTAACATTTTCATTACCATAAAATTGATTCGGCACTATTGCATTGCTGTACGGATTATTTATACCAACCTTATAACAATTTGATTCTAGATGATTTTTCAGGTTTTCTAACAATTCAAAATTATTAAAATCAGCATTAAATCCTAAACAGAAATCGATATCAGATTTTAATTGAGCATCACCCCAACTATGGCAATCGACAACAAATACAACAGGAATATAAGGAAGTATTTTTCTTGTTTGAAAATTTAATTCTTGATGGTGATCATTATAGATTTTGATCATTTCATCTTTATTAGGAACTTCAATATCATTCCCATCAAAATCTTTTGTGTAACAAATACCATAACCGTCTTTTAAAAGTGGTTCAATATCATCGGGCAGTCTTTCGCAATCAACAATAAATCGTGAATGTTTTTGTACTACGCGATCAGTATTTCTATGTGAAAATAATTCATCAGTGAACCAATCAGTGCCACGGATAATATCAAATGGGTTTATATTGCGATCTATCGTTTCTGTGCCGCAGTGTGGGATATTTAAAATCATAATTAGTCCTTCTTCATTCCTATTTCCGCTCTAAAAGCCTAAATAACCCTATCTAACCCTTCTAGATTCATTGTTTATTCCCCACATCTTTTGTAACCAGCTTAATCGTTGTTCAAGCATCGGTATCAACTTGTCACTCCAAAATAAACTGTATATCCCTCCACCACTCATCCCACCTCTAGCAAAGCGACGTACATAGAAATCTTCTCTCTTTCCTAGTACTTCTCCTGTTAAAGCATGAAACGCTGATCTTATTATATCGGCTAAATCTAAAGGGTTTTCGGGAACTGGTACATGACACAATGCTTGCCGCATTTCCATCCAAAGAAACAAATCTCCACGCAACCCCCACTGTTCAGGAGCCGGATCAAATAAATCAGAAACAACTGCCCACTCTTTTTCAAGAAGTGTCGTAGCTGACGGCGCAGCAAATTCACGGAGTATGGGAAAAAATCGTGATTTCCAAAACTGTGCATCCACCTGCAAGTCGTAATCTCCAGCTAGGCTAATAATTTTCTTAGATGAGGTTATGTTCACCCCAGTTAATGCTCTAAATGAAGCTTCAAATCTTTTAATCAGTTTATCGGGACTCTCTGGACAACTCTCTACACCAAAAGATCTGATAAAACGGTCAGCTAAAACTTGGTTACCATCGTATGCACCAAACAGATCAGGTTTAGAAACAATGACCTTTCTAATTAATTGAGCAATTGTCATTCGCCTCTCAGAAAGAGCGTAAACTAGATCTGCTCGTTCTGGATGGTTGATAACTGCAATATTTAATGCTGTTAGCTGTTTATCCGTCGTCTTAATTCGACAATCAGCCCCTAAACTTAGCAACACGCCAATAACCTCTAGTGTTGCTCCATGCCATGCAGCTTGATGTAAAGGCGTATATCCGTTTGATTGACTCTGCACATTTATAAACCTTGAATGTTCACTCAACACACTAATCAACCTTTCCCACTTACCTTGATAGGCCAATAAATTTATCTCTTCTTCATTTGTCATTTTTTCACCTTTCATTATTTGATAGAAATAAGTATCCAAACCAGAATTAATTACGGATTGTATGCTGTGAGTCAGGTATACACACAATATTACCTTAGGGTTTAGGCTTGAATTTCCTGGTTGTTAATATAACAGCAACAATAAAAATAAATTAATATCCAATCACATCAGGAGCATCATTAACAACGATCTCATTAGTTATATAATTCCATGCTGCTTCAGATACATTACTATCATTTACCCCATTAATTGGTTCACCTAATCTATTAAATTCATAACTTTCATTAAATGCTTTGTGATAAGTAAACCCCACATTTACAGGCCAAGCCTTATGAAGCC
>JBATHQ010000292.1:0-17175 GCA_049667005.1 Psychromonas sp. | reverse complement strand
CCGAATGAACTGAAACATTTGGGCGAGCAGGTCATAGAAAATCTGCGCCAGGCAATTGACGCCTATGCCAACTTTGATATTGATTCAGCACTTGAAGTGATTGAGAAAGACGCGCAGACAGATGAGGAGTTTGATAATATCTCACGTCTGTTAATTACAAAGATGATGGAAGATCCGCGCGAGATAAAAAATGCGCTGCGTATTACCTGGTGCGCCAGAGCATTAGAGCGGATCGGGGATCATACAACAAATGTGTGCGAATACCTGGTTTTTCTAGTGAAAGGAAAGGATGTACGCCACACCAGTCTTAAGAACATAAAGCAAAAACTCGATTAAACTGATATCACTGGATAGGACAGTTTTTGAGAGCAGGCAAAGAAACTAAAAAAGGGGGAGCTTTAACTGAGCTCCCCTTTTTTATTAAATCTAAAATTTTTGCGGATCTTGTAAAAAACTCCAGGCGATAAAACGGCTTATTTTCTGTCCTTGTGCCATTTTGATGACCTTTATGTGTGCAGCGCCAACCTGTTTAAGCTGTTTTTTCAAAGGCGCGACATTTTCCGATTTAGAAACTAAGCTGCTGAACCAGCATACCTGCTGACCATAGGTTTTACTTTCTGCAATCATATTTTTTAAAAAGGCGATCTCTCCACCGGCACAGCACAGTTCATTTTCCTGCCCTGCAAAATTCAGAGTGACACTTTCTTTGCCGTTCTTTTTATTGTTATTGTTATTATTATCTTTATTGCTATCTTTTTTGAGATTTTTAATTTTGCGTGCCGTGCCGGCGAGTGCATTTTCCATAGACGAATGAAATGGCGGATTACACATGGTCAGAGAAAATTTGTCCTGAGCTTTAATTATCCCGGCAAAAATAGCTTGCGGATCCTTTTGTAACTGTACTTTAATAAAAGGTGTTAGGTTGCTGTTAGATTTGATAATCAGCCCGGCCATTTTCACTGATAACGGATCAATATCCGTGCCCACAAACGACCAACCATAACTTTGGCTGCCTAAAATAGGATAAATACAGTTTGCACCTGTGCCGATATCAAGCACCTTAACCTGCTTCCCCTTAGGAATTTTTCCATTACCCGTTTGCGCTAACAGATCTGCAAGGTAATGAATATAATCAACACGTCCGGGTATAGGCGGGCATAAATATCCTGCGGGAATTTGCCAGAAATCAACCTGATAATAGTGTTTAAGCAGGGCTTGATTTAACAGCAATACAGCTTGCGGATCACTGAAATCAAGGGTCAACTCCCCTTTTGGATTAGTTGTTAAAAATGCCCTTAAGGGCGGATTTTCTTTGCAAAGTTGCTCAAGATCGTAACGTCCTGTATGTCTATTTCTCGGGTGTAGTACTGTTGTTGCTATTGTTTTAATATTGGTCATTCAATTTATCCAAAAATAAGCTGTTTCTGCAACTGCTTACAAACTCGTATTAGCGTATTCATCCAACTCACCGCGAATATCTAAGAGGTTTCTTTTATAGACAAATTTTACCATCTGATGATCCAGTTCAGGAGCAAACCAGACAATAAAAGTACGATCTTTTTTCTTAATTTGTTCAACACGGTAACTGTCAAATTTCCCGAATTTAGTGTCAATAACCTCTTTCCCGCTGAGTTTAAAGAAATAATGCGCGACAGAGTCAGAAGTTTGCATATAAAACTCAAAGTCTGTTTTCCCCTCTTTTAAACCTTTTTGGATTTGTAACGGGATGGTATTAAAATCAACAATATTTTGTTCCGGATTGCTGAAATTAGTGGTTACACCATTATTAACGATCCGCGTGTCATGGCCATTATTATTAAATTGGGCGGACATACTAACATTACTAAAACCGCTACTATTACGTAAAAAACGTTTACTGAAATACAGCTGAGTTTTTTCATCCCAATAAATATCAGAGACCTGACGGCCACCAAAATCCATTAGTAAAAAAGATAAATCTGCAATCGTATTAACCTTAATATTATTTTTTGTAAACTGCAGTTCTCTGATCATTGTTCCTATAGAGACTTGTTTGTAATAAACATTGTAAGCATAAGTCTGCTGATTTTTAGTTGTTGATTCGCTCTCTTTGGCAAAACCGGAGTAACTTGCAGCTAACAGCAAAGGTGCCAGCAAAAAAGATAAGTAGTTAATTTTTTTCACAAAATCATCCTCTCTGTATTTTTTCTATAATAGCAAATAATCCATTGCTACGAGATGGGCTTAAATGGTGAAGTAAACCCAGTTTTTCAAAATATTCGCGAATATCAAAATCCCGAATCTGCCGGGCATTTTTCCCCTGGTAAATAATTAACAAAATCATCATTAACCCTTTGACCACGCGCGTGTCACTGTCCATTTTAAAAGTATAAAACTCATCCTCTTTATTAACAATCAACCAGGCCAAACTCTCACAGCCCTGAACCTGATTACTTTCAATTTTATCTTTTGCATCCATCTCCGGAAGTTTTTTGCCCAATTGAATGATCAATTTATACTGTTTATCCCAACTGCTATTTTCTTGAAAAGCCTGTAATAACTGCTCTGTTGTCTGTAAAGACGCTACCATTAATAATTACCTTCCATTTACTATATACCCATGTTGCTTCAATATACTAATTCAGGGGCTAAGACAAGGCGTAGCATGATAATCATGGATTTCCCTGCCATTTTTAAGATCGAAATAGCTGTGAATATCGACTCAATAAGCCTTTTTATGCTGCATATAATCGGAAAATAAAATCAGCGCACCGCTACTGCCGGTCAGCTCTGCACTTTTATTATCGTCTCTTCCGACCCAGGTGGTGACCACCTGCTCGGCATCAAAGCCTACAAACCAGCTATCATTAAGCCTATTGGTTGTTCCGGTTTTACCTGAAAAGTATTGTCCTTTATTACGCCAGGATAGACTGCGGGCTGTGCCTTGTGTGGTAACTTTATGCAGCGTATTAGTTAATTTTAAAACCGCCTCTGTGGAGAAGATTTTATCTTTATGCATTGACCGTTGATACAACAACTTACCATCCGAAGAGACGATCGAACGGATCATGGTTAATGGCTGATATACGCCCGACATGGCAATTGGCTGGTACATCTGTGCGACCTGAAAGGGGGAAAGTGCGACACTGCCCAAAACTAAAGAGGGATATGCAATAATTTTTTCTTTTACCCCCATCTGATATAAGTTGTTAATGACGTTTTTAAGTCCAACCTGCATGCCCAGATTAACGGTAGGCACATTCAAAGAGTGAATTAGCGCCTCCTCTAAGCTCACCTCGCCGCGGAATTTCCGATCGTAATTTTTTGGACTCCAGCGTTGGCCCGAGCCATTTTTCAGCACAATCTTTTTATCAGCGAGTCGGTCGGAGAGATCAAATCCGGCATCTAAAGCGGTTAAATAGACAATCGGCTTAACCAGAGATCCAATCGGCCGTTTCGCATCCAGTGCGCGATTAAAGCCACTAAATTTGACATCTTTGCCAGCAACTAAAGCCAACACTTCAGCAAACTTCCGATCACTGACGACCATTGCCCCCTGCAGATCTGACTGACCTTTCTTTTGCAGACGATTTACCCCCTCTGCAACCGCTAACTCCGCATTTCTTTGCACAAAAGGATCGATCGACGTAAAAATAAGCAGACCGTTACTTTTGCGCACGTTTTGGGCAACGTTAGTTTGCAGTTCTCTATGTAACAAACTGACAAAAGCCGGATTAGCACGATGATTTAACGCGCCCCGCGCACTTAAGTTAAGCTCCCCTTTAATAGCGTATTGATAATCAAGGCTGTTAATAAGACCACTTTCAAGCATCTTGCGCAGCACCAGATCCCGGCGATCCTGTGCACGCTGCGGATTGCGGTAGGGATTATAAAAGGAGGGACCTTTGATAATCGCCACCAGCAATGCCATTTGATCAAGACGTAATTCATTGATAGGACGGGAAAAAAAATAATCGCTGGCAAGTTCAATACCGTAGATGCCGGAATTACCATTTTGCGCCAGATAAACCTCGTTTACATAAGCCTCTAAAATTTTATCTTTACTGTATTTATAATCGATTAATACAGCAATATAAGCTTCTTGAAATTTACGCCATAAACTGCGCTCTTGGCTTAAGAAAAGGTTTTTAGCTAACTGCTGAGTTAGTGTACTGCCACCTTGTACAGTTTGCCCCGCTTTCAAGTTAACAATAAATGCGCGGATAATCGCAATGGGGGAAATACCTTTATGATCATAAAAATTACGATCCTCCATTAATATCAGGGTATCAATAAACAGATCCGGTATCTGATCAAAAGCAATAAAAACACGATCTTCGGCATTATCTGAGAGCAGGCGATCCAGGAGTAAAGGATCTAAACGCACCGAGCCGATATTTCCCTGCTCGCTGGACACTATTGAGGTTATCCGCTCAGCGGAAAAATTAACGGCAATCTTCCCGGCACCTTCATATCTGTCCGGAAAATTAAAAGCTCTTTTATAAATAAGCACTTGCTGATTGTTTACGGAAAACTGTCCGCTTGCCTGCACGTACTCTACCGGACGATAGTTTAATAACTTAAGCTCAGAGATTAAAGCTTGTTTTGATAAGTTGCTGTTGTTTTTTAAAACTAAAGGCCGGGCATAAACCTGCGCCGGTAATGTCCAGGTTGAACCGTCCAGTCTACGTTCAATTTTTTTATCTAAATAGATGCCTGCGATAAACATCAGAGCAATAAAAGCAAATGTGCCTTTCAACAAAAAAGACCACAAAGCATTTAAGATCGAGCGTTTAAAAGCGTTCTTTTTTCTGCTGTTTTTTTTCTGTTTTCTGTCCGTTGCAGCTGTTTTATTATTTTTCGGCATTCCATTTCCAATTTTATTTTATTTGTATCTGTTTTTTACTGCGTTTGCTCGCAACTGCATCAAGCGGATTGTCCGGCCAATAATGTTTCGGATATCTGCCGCGCATCTCTTTTTTCACCTGCACATAGGCACCTTCCCAGAAAGTATGCAAATCCTGAGTCAGTTGCAGTGGCCTCATGGCCGGCGATAACAAGGCTAATTGTACCTTAATAAGATCATTAAAAATGCACGGAGTATGCGCTTGACCAAATAATTCCTGCATTCTTACGGACAGTACCGGGATCTCATTTTCACGATATAACAGTTTTATGTTCGAGCCGCTAGGGACGATAATATGCGTCGGAAAAAGGCTGTTAAACTGCTGCTGTACATGCCAGGATAAACGTGACAATAATGCGCCTTTGATATCTAAGCGTTTAAGCTGCTCCGGTTTACTCACCCCATTTAAATAGGGGGCTAACCACAACGATAACTCTTGTAATAATACCCTTTCTGAAAAATCAGGAAAATCCAGATCAACTTTGTACAGCTTGATCTGGGTAAATGCATATTGCAGGCGCAGTAATAATTGTTTATTTTCATCACTCCAGGTTAATGCTGATAACCCGGCTTGCTGAAGCCCCGTTAACACCGCTTGTTTTTTTTGTTCATTACTAACGTCGGTTAAAGGTTGTTTAGTGATTAATAACTTGCCGAGATAAAAACGTTTTTCAGCGACCAATTTTTTACTTTCAAGCTGCCAGCAGAGATACTCCTGCGCGCTGAAGTATTCCGGTAAATAGGACTGTAACATCTCGACAGATACAGTGCTGGCTTTATAAATCAGACTGTTCGATGTTAAATCTGAGAGCGCTAAATCGGCGACCACCAGCATCTCTTTTCCCAGCAGCGATGATCCATGGGGTAATGATGCACCAATACCATTGCTTAATAGATACTTGCCGGCATTAATATCGCGCACTTTGGCAATGCGATCAGGAAATGCGACAGCCAATAACAAACCGCAGTAGTGCAAGGGTAATCCCCCGCCAGTTCGCCTGAGCGTCATTTTTTTTAATAATAACTGCTGGTGCTGCTGCACATTAAAGGAGGGTTTATTTAAACCGATCTCGATATCATCCGCGCCCCGCTCATTACTTTCCAGTAAAGCTACCAGCAAACAGGCAAGTTCGAGTAAACAGTCAATCTGATATTCATTCTGCCACCGTTGCGCAGTTAAAATGAGGTGACCTAAACGCGGAGTTACCCCCAATTGTAAAATCGCCTGGCCATGATTTGTGCAACGCCCCTGCGCATCTATTGCGTTGATTGTTTTTAATAAATCCATTGCACTGCTGATTTGCCGTTTAGGCGGCTGAGTAATAAATGTTAAAGCCTGTGGATCATTCACTCCCCAATTAAGCATCTCTAATAGCAAAGCGGTCAAGTCAGCGCGCTCGATTTCAGGCGCGGCCTGTTTTGCCAAACGTTTTTCCGGCGACCATAAACGATAACAGGTGCCGTGAGATAAACGCCCTGCCCGCCCAGCCCTTTGCGTCGCATTAGCTTCACTGATGGATTGTGTTTGCAGTTTAGCGATACCCGATTGCACTTGAAAAGAGGCACAACGTTCAAATCCGGAGTCCACCACCACGGTAATACCTTCAATGGTTAAACTGGTTTCAGCAATATTAGTGGAAATCACTATTTTTCGTTGCCCGGTTGCGCAATTCTCGATCGCTTTCTGCTGCTCGCTTAAGTTTAACGCCCCATATAAAGGTGCAATTAAGACCTTATCATTTGTCTCTGCAAAATAACCTCTGAGTAACGACTCACATTGTTTTATCTCTTTTATACCGGCAACAAACACCAATATATTGCCGGATTTGTCCTGATAAGCGCGTTTCACTAACGCGACGACCCCATCTGTGACGCTTTGCAGGGGGGAACGACTTTGATAAATGTAATCAATGGGAAAAGATCGTCCCTCTAAGGTGATAAATTTTGCATCCGGCAAGGCCGTTTTTAATTCTTGGTTATCTAATGTCGCTGACATGATTAATAGTTTTAAATCTTCACGTAATCCAGCCTGCACATCTAAGCTAAGTGCCAGGCCTAAATCGGCATGTAAATTTCGTTCGTGGAACTCATCAAAAATAATAAGATCAATCCCTGTCAGCTCAGGATCCTGCTGCAGGATTCGAGTCAAAACACCTTCTGTTACTATTTCAAGCTGCGTGCCTTTACTTATTTTACTTTCACCACGCATTCGATAACCGACTTTTCCACCCACCGGTTCATTTAATAAGGCAGATAGATAACAGGCAATACTTTTAGCCGCTAAGCGACGTGGCTCTAACATCAGGATTTTACCTGTAAACCACTTATCTTTAATCATGGTTAAAGGCAGATAGGTCGATTTACCGGCTCCGGGGGGTGCCTGCAGCACAACTTGAGAAAAGCTTTGTAAACTTGACTGTAAAGATTTAATGGCAGATTCAATAGGTAAAGCGGGCAAAAAGTTCTCCAACGTATAAAAATAAAAAAATAACTACTTATGTGCAATCCCAGACACTTTTGTGAAAATTAAAAGCAAACTAGCTTAAATCGGCACAGGTTAATTGACGGACTAGATTTTACCTGCTATAGATAGCCGCCGAAAATATAAGTCACCATTTTTACGTAATTTTGCTATAATTTATTACCATCTTAGCACTGTATTGGTGTCAGCAATTAGCAAAATAAATCGTGTATCAATTGAAGGAAATTTCTATGCCAACTCAAATAAAAAAAACATTGGGCATTTTAGCCATTGCCGGAGTAGAGCCGTACAAGCTAAAAAACGGCGAAGAATACATGAACAAAGCGCAAATTGAGCATTTTAGTAAAATTCTTAATGCATGGCGCAACCAATTACGTCAAGAAGTGGACCGTACCGTTGGCCATATGAAAGATGAAGCAGCTAATTTTCCTGATCCAGTAGACCGTGCGACACAGGAAGAAGAGTTTAGTTTAGAGTTGCGAGCTCGCGACCGTGAACGTCATTTGATCAAGAAAATATCAAAAACATTAAATAAATTAGAAGATAATGATTTTGGTTACTGTGAATCCTGTGGCGTAGAGATCGGTATCCGCCGTTTAGAAGCTCGTCCGACTGCTGATTTATGTATTGATTGTAAAACATTAGCTGAAATCAAAGAGAAGCAAATCGTTGGTTAAGATTGCACTTTTTGTTAAACAAACGGTTAGCCATGCGCTAGCCGTTTTTATTTAGCGATATAACGTTGTCTAAAACAGCGCCATATCGGGGACGTTTTGCGCCCTCACCTTCCGGATCCCTGCACTTTGGCTCTTTAGTTGCAGCGTTAGGCAGTTATCTGCAGGCAAAATCTCAACAGGGCTTGTGGCAAGTCCGTATTGAGGATATCGATCCTCCCCGTGAAGTCCCGGGCGCAGCGCAGGATATTCTGCAAACACTGCAGGCTTACGGGCTGCACTGGGATGGAGAGGTTATCTATCAGAGTAACAACAGCAAATCCTATGAGCAGGTTTTATCGCAATGGTCAGCACAACAACGCTGTTATGCCTGCGCCTGCACGCGTAAAATAATCCAGCAGAGTGGCGGTCTTTACCGGGGTGTTTGCCGGGATAAAAAGCTGCCGGAAAAAAACCATGCGCTGCGTATTAATTTGCAACATGTTGCCCATCCTGTGGATCATTTTGAGGATCTGCTGCAAGGCAGTATCGCTTTAGATTATGCGCAGGCAAGGGAAGATTTTATTATCAAACGCAAAGATGGTTTATATGCTTATAACCTGGCCGTCGTTATTGATGATATCAATCAGGGAATAACGGAGGTAGTCCGCGGGGCAGATCTGCTGTACACCACCGGTAAGCAGCTTACTTTATATCAGCTGTTAAATAAAAAACCACCGACCTATTTACATTTGCCAGTTGCGGTAACCGCACCCGGTAAAAAATTGTCAAAACAAAACCATGCATTGGCCATCAGTAAAGATAACCCAGTTCCAACATTATTAGCAGCATTAGCGTTTCTCGGGCACTCTGTGCCTAAAGAGTTCCATGCAACAAGCTGTTCCACCATACTGGCGTGGGCAATACAAAACTGGTCGCGGGAGAAGTTGCCCAAACATATTGAAATTCAAATAAAAAATTAAATTGTTTTTCACTACCCACGCACATAAAATAGGCATATATTTTCCTGGCAACAATTATTGAGGATAGGGTTATTAATCGATTACGCAAATTCGTTAAAAAAGTGTTTACCAAAAAAAGTAAACCAGCAGAACTGCCTTCACTGGATGCATTTAGAATCCCACGCGAGCAGCATTGTATCTCCCGTAAAGATATCGATGAAAATGCGTTAAAAGTACTTTATCGTCTGCACAACGCCGGGTTCAGGGCATTATTGGTTGGCGGTGGCGTGCGTGATCTATTACTTGGGCTGAAACCGAAAGATTTTGATATCACCACCAATGCGACACCGGAAGAGGTTAAAGCGTTATTTCGCAACTGCCGCTTAATTGGCCGTCGCTTCCGCCTTGCGCATATCTTATTTGGTCGAGAAGTTATTGAAGTCGCGACTTTCCGCGGACATCACGATCAAGAGAATGCGCAGGACAAACAAAAAGTAGATCAGTCACAAGCAGGCATGTTACTGCGCGATAATGTTTACGGCTCATTAGAAGAAGATTCAGAACGCCGGGATTTCACCGTCAACGCCCTTTATTACGATATCGCTGATTTTGCTATTTATGATTTTTGTAACGGCATGGCAGATCTAAGTGCGCGCAAGCTCACCTTGATTGGCGATCCAGAAGTGCGTTATCGCGAAGATCCAGTGCGCATGTTACGCGCGATTCGCTTTTCGGCAAAATTAGGGCTGACGATTAGTCCTGAATGTGCTGAGCCTATCCGCCGTTTAGCGCCCCTTCTTCAGGATATTCCTGCCGCACGCCATTTTGATGAAGTGATCAAATTGCTGCTTTCAGGCCAGGGCTTAGCGACCTATCGCTTATTAAAAGAATATAAATTATTGCAGATGTTATTTCCTATCCTATCCAAAGGCGGCGAAGATGACAAAGCAACCAAACTGATTGAACAGGCACTGAAAGATACCGATCAAAGAATTGCCCAGGGCAAGCGTCTAACCCCTGCTTATATTTACGCAATTATGCTTTGGTACCCGCTTGAGCAGCGGGCACAAGAGATGAGTTTTGAAAGTGGCATGGATTACCATGATGCCTTTTTATTAGCCATGAATGAAGTACTGAGCATACAGGTAAAAACCATTGCTATCCCGAAACGCTTTACAGCGGCTATCCGCGACATCTGGATTTTACAACTTCGTTTACCGCGCTTTGGCGGCAAGCGCGCGCAACGTGTGTACCAGCATGTTAAATTCCGCGCAGCCTTTGATTTTTTATCACTGCGTGCCAAGGTAGAAAAAAGCACCGAACTGATCGAATTAACGGCATGGTGGCAGGAATATCAAACACATAATAAATTACCGGAGCACACTTACACCGGCAATGTGAGCAAAGCGACTGAGTTTAAACCCGCGGATAAAAAACCTTATAAAAAACGTAAATACCCCGCGGGTAAATACAAAAAGAAAGAGGCACAGATAGTTGATTAGTTATATTGGTGTAGGCAGTAATCAAGCGGATCCCATTAAGCAGGCAAAATTAGCCGTAGAAACCCTGCGGCAGTTACCAAAGAGTTTATTTTGTGAGTGCTCTTCGTTATATCACAGTGCGCCAATGGGGCCGCAAGACCAACCTGACTACATTAATGCCGTTGTTAAAATCGACACCCAATTAAGCGCAATTGAACTGTTGGATGAGTTACAAAAAATAGAACTATCACAGGGGCGGGTGCGCAAAGAAAACCGTTGGGGACCACGTACCTTAGATCTTGATATTATCTTGTACGGTAATGAAGTGATCAACAACAGCCGTTTAACCATTCCTCATTATGGAATGAGGGTACGTGAATTTGTACTCTATCCGTTATTAGAAATTGCAAAAGATTTACTTTTACCCGATGGACAAGCACTATCACAACTTGCCGAACATTGTGATAAAAATGGGTTAGTCCGGATAAGCAGTTGAATAAAATGCTTATACCCAGATTCCATAATGATATCTGATCTACAATTTTAGGTATTTTAGGTATAATACCGAACCCATTAATCAGAGGCTTATTTGCAGTAATTTAAAATAACGTGAATTTAGAGATTAATTGATTTTCAATCGTCATTGGTGATGATTGCAAGCCGTTAATAATTGTGCCCGGCAATTTCCCCAAGTGAGAATAATACCAGCCATGAGCCCCCTTTTATTTCGTTTTTTTCTGCAACTACACTTAATAACTTAATTAATGAGACAAGTTTCAACATAATTTCAATTTGGAGCAATCATGGCTAAAGTTAGCATTTCTCGTCTGGCTAAAATGAAGCAAGACAATCAAAAAATAACCTGTATAACCGCATATGATGCGAGTTTCGCGGCCATTTTTGACCAAGCAGGGATCCAAGTATTATTAATCGGAGACTCTCTTGGTATGGTATTACAAGGACATGATTCTACTCTCCCGGTAACGGTTAATGACATCGCCTACCATACAGCAGCAGTTGTCAGTAGTGCTAAAAACTCGCTGATTATCTCCGATTTACCTTTTATGAGTTATGCAACATTAGAAAGCACTTATGAAAATGCCGCAGTATTAATGCGCGCAGGTGCCAACATGGTAAAAATGGAAGGTGGAAAATGGCTGGCGGATTCTGTAAAAGGATTAGTTGAGCGTGGAGTTCCGGTCTGTGGTCATCTTGGGCTAACCCCGCAATCGGTCAATGTATTTGGTGGTTACAAGGTACAAGGTCGGGAAAATAAGCAAGCAGAAGAGCTATTGAAAGATGCCTTAATACTGCAGGAAGCGGGGATACAACTCTTAGTATTGGAGTGCGTTCCCGTGAGTTTGGCAGAACGTATCACTAAAGCGCTGCAGATACCGGTAATCGGGATTGGTGCAGGCTGTGAAACCGATGGGCAGATCTTAGTGATGCACGATGCCTTTGGCATCTCGGCAGGTTTTTGCCCTAAATTCTCTAAAAACTTCTTACTTGAAACCGGCGATATCCGTCAAGCGGTAAATCTCTATAAAGAACAAGTTGAAAGTGGACAATTCCCCTCTGCTGAACATAGTTTTTACTAAGTATAGTGACTGAGACAAAGATGCTAATTATTCAAAACCCAATACAATTACGTGAAAAAATACAAGAACTTAAGCTACAAGGTCAAAAAATTGCTTTTGTCCCCACCATGGGCAATCTGCATGACGGGCATTTAACCCTGGTGCGGGAAGCTAAGAAAAAAGCGGCGATCGTCGTGGTGAGTATTTTTGTTAACCCGATGCAGTTTGATAATGCGCAGGATTTAAAAAATTATCCGAAAACCCTTAGCGAAGATTGTGCGAAACTGACCGCTGAAGGTGTCACTCTGGTTTTTACGCCCGAAGCAGAAACCATTTACCCCAATGGGTTCGCGGTGCAAACCTATGTAGAGGTCCCGGTTTTATCTGATTGTTTAGAGGGTAAATTGCGCCCGGGACACTTCCGCGGAATGAGCACAATAGTCAATAAACTGTTTAATCTAGTGCAGCCGGATTATGCTTGTTTTGGTGAAAAAGACTTTCAGCAGTTAGCCATTGTTAAACAGATGGTCGCTGACTTAGCAATACCGGTTGAGATTATTCCGGTTGCAACGGTGCGTGAAGCAAATGGCCTGGCCATGAGTTCGCGCAACGGCAAGCTGAGCAGCTCAGAAAAACAGCAAGCTCCTTTGTTAGCAGAAGTGATGAATAAATTAGCCCTTAATGTACAGGCTGCTAAGACTGAATTACCCATATTAATAGATGAGGCTTCAAAAGAGCTTAATAATATGGGTTTTCGTACCGATGCTATCAATGTTGTCGATGCACAAACACTGCAGGCAATAGACGAGCACAGCCAGCAGGCGGTCATTTTGATGGCTGCTTTTTTAGGAAATACCCGTTTGATTGACAACAAGGTAATAAGCCTGAACCCTGCCGATACAAAAAATAAGGCCTAAGCTATTTACCCGAGTTAATTATTATTTTAATTTTTTAATGGTATAAATTTGATTTTAATCAATACCACCCATAGCACTGTATTTTTGGCTAGGTATTAATTTGCACCATTAAGGATTTTACTTTATAGTCGCACTGTTGAAAAAAACAGCGATGACTAATCCAGAAAATAAAGGTTTTGTATGAAAAAAACGATGCTTACTGGCAAACTTCACCAAGCGAGAGTGACGCACGCCGAATTAAACTACGAAGGCTCATGTGCCATCGATCAGAATTTCCTGGACCAGTCAGGTATTCTCGAATATGAAAAAATTGAAATTTACAATGTCGAAAATGGAGCGCGTTTTTCAACCTACGCAATTTCTGGCGAACGTGGTTCAAAAATCATCTCGTTGAATGGTGCAGCGGCGCGTATGGCGGCTGTAGGCGACCGTGTTATTATCTGTGCTTATGCAAGCTTAAATGTAGCTGAAATTGTCAATCACAAGCCAAGCTTAGTGTATTTAGATGCGCAAAATAACATTGTCCGTACAAGTAAAGATGTACCGGTACAAGTTGCCTGATTGCAACAAAAAAATGCAATGAAAAAAATCCGATCTATATGATCGGATTTTTTATTTTTAGCAACAGATGAAGATCAACTAAGCTTGTCTGGCATGAAATCTACATATTAAATCTACAGGGGTACCGTCACCGCAAACTTAAATTCAAACAACTCAGCGTCTTGGTAGTCGAAAGACTCACTTGCGATACTAATATCAATATACTTATTTTTAAATTCAACCCCTACCGCTCCTTCAAGAGGATAAAGCTTTAGGCCATACAAGGATCCTAAATGTTGAAAACGGTAACCTAGATGAAAAAGTGTTGCACCATAAGAATGAAAGCCACGTATATAAGTCGAATGTTGTGGAGTAAATTGATAACTAAGCAGTACATTATATTTTATCGGTAAAGTTTGCTTATAATTTTCATTCCCTTCATAACCTGTAATTACGGGGTCTATTTTATATTTACCGTCATCAATGGTCGTCGTTGCAGTTGTCGCGCTTGCATCGGTAAAAGGGGATTTATCCCAGAGAATTTCGCTGAATAAGTCCTGAATATAAATAGAGCCAAACCAACTGTCATTGATTATCCAATCGCCACCAATATCAAAACTGTAGCCATAGAGGCTCTTGGGAGCATCGACGTTCCGGTCAAAAATAATATCTTCAGAATAGGTATAAGAGAGATCTAAATCACCCGTATAGCATTCGAACCCATCTCCACAACTTTCCTTTAAAGAAGCTTGCCCATTGGCACCTCCAACAAGCAGTTCTCGAGCTTTTAAATAAGAAGCAGCAAAATACAGGTTAATCTCATTTAATTGATGCATATAAGCAAGTCGAAAACCTTCTGTATTAATATGCTGAACATCTAAATCCAAATTATACTTTCGGTCTGCCTCAATGAGTGTTCCATTAACAGTAGTACCATAAAACTCCATCGTATCTTCACTGTAATCTAGAAACCATTCATAACGAGAAAAAAGTGAAAAAGAAAAATTATTATATTGAGCCCCTAAGCTAAATTCATTGAAAGTAAAGGCATTCTCACCCGATTTATAGTCTGATTCTTTACCTTTAACAAAATCATAGATAGAGTTATTCTCTACATAAGAGAGTGAGTACAGAGAACTATTTATTATCCAATCATCAGAAGATTGAATACTCATAGGGAGAAGCGTCAAAGCAGCAACAGCGAGAGAAGATGGCATAAGTAATCGGTATATCCTTTCGTAGAAAAAAAGAAAGGGAGGCAAAGCCTCCCCTAATTATTTTTAATGCTTATTTAAAATAGTGAAGAAAAAGTACCATCAGTGTAACGGATCCAAACTGCACCATTATCGCCTTCTTCAATAGATGCAGTATTAACATTGTTAACGTTTAAGGTTCCTTGGTATTTCTCATCGCTATCATTTAACGCATTTATTGTAGCAACAACGCCTGCGGTATTACGCACCGTCAAATCTGAACTCGTATTGCCGTATATACCAACATCAGCATCTAAGATAACATCAACGTCGTTGTAATTAATTGTGATAGTTGTATCAACCACATCATACTCATTGCGAGAGGCATTCAGCTCAATAGAAGCAGTCATATCCTTATTGTCAGCATCAACAAGCGTTGTTTCTACGCGAGCAATTGCCGACAGAGTTACAAAAGAGTCCGCCGTTTCTTCAGAGGAATAATTTGTAGAATCCGCTGTTTCTTCAGAAGAATAATCTGTAGAGTTCCATGTGTACTCCCATGCATCACTCCAACTATATTTTTGAGTGTAACCCGAACTGTTATCGACAAGCAGACTTAAGTAAACACCTAATGTTTCCTCGTTAGCGGCCAGTTCACCCTCTAAAACAAGATTCATATCACCAACAGTGAAACTTTCTGCTCCTTGTTCTTCCCCTGTACTTGTACCTTCTGTGTAACCACCTGCGTAATTGCTCGTATCTTTATAAGAAAGGTCATTAAAAGAAAAGGAGATTGCACCTGTAAATGAAGCATCTGAAGCGTATACAAGTTCAGCTTCAAGTTTAATGCTCGCGCTATCTATGCTAACACTACCACTTTCTTCCTCTGACCATTCCACGGCATCGCCATCTGATGTGGATGACTCTGACCAACTTCCATCAGCCTTAAGCCCAACTACGCTTGCAATACCCGTTGCGCTAAGTGTGGTATCATCCTCACCAATTGAAACTTTAGTAAGCGTTAACTCAACATCCGCTGAACCAGACCACTCCTCACCAGTCTCTGTGTCAGTTTCGCTATCTGTAATGGTACCGGTGACCGTAGCCGTAACTTGTACGTCACCGTCTTCTTCGTTAATAGAATAAGTGTCACCGCTGATAGTAACCGTATATCCATTATCAGCTTCGTATTCAGTTGCTCCATCGGCATTCTCAAAGGCTTCAGCAATCGCGGTAATCGCTTGGGTCAGGCGTTCAGAAATTGTATCAAGGTCACCTGAAGCCAGATCATCAATACCCTCAAGTTCATCTGCAAAATCTTCTAGCCCAGTTGCCAAGTCTCCGCCATCTTGTACTGCATTATAAGCAGTGCGTACATCTGTGATAAATGCTTTAGATGCAACAAGTTCGTCACTTTGCTCAACAGCATCAACGGCTGTCGGTATAACTACAGCTGCAATTTCAGCTTGAGTACTTGCAACACTAATAGCATTAGCTTCAGTTAATGCAGCATTAGCCTTGGTTTCTACAGTGGAAAGCAGAGTTGAAGCTTTTTCTAATATACTTTTTGTAGAAGCAACATTTACCGTATAACCACCCGTGCTATTGTCAAAGGTAATCATCGCCTTTTTATCCGTATCTGATACATCTAATAGAACAGCAGAGTAGGTTGCCGCCATAAGCTCTTCTGTATCATCTGTAAGCGCCGCAACAACAGCCTCCGCATCGGTTAAGTCAAGCGCACCAAGCTCTATAATGCTATTTGTAAGACCGAATGCAGCTCGTACAGCATTGTTTGCATTAGTCGCGATAGCTTCTGTCACACCACCATTACCAGCAACTTCAATAGCCTCATCAGCAGCAAGATCGGTTAAAGCGGTTACGTTAACCGTTGTTCCTGATGTTGCACTAGGAACAATGGCCTGTAATGCCCAACCTGAATCAACTGTAAAAGACTCTCCGAATGCGACGGCTCCTTCATTACAAGTTGCAAGGTCACACTTCATGGTTGTAGCGCCTTCATCTGCTTCTGAAACCAACACTAAAAGAGGAGTCTCAGTCGGCGCGCCAGTAACATCATAACTACCATCTTCAGAAGTTATCGTTTCATAATAAAAGCTACTATCGCCTTCATTACAGCCTGCATCATCGAAAACATCACAGACTTCAACCTTACCATTACTGACAATACCTTTGTTTACAGTACCTGAATAATTCACTGTTGATGCAGCGGCAACATCACCTCCATCACCACCACCACATCCAGTGAGTGCTGTTAGTGATGTTGCAACGGCAAGTGCTATTAATGACTTTTTCATATACATACTTTCTTCCTTAAAATTAAATATTAAACAGTCCCTAGCTATACATAAATGAAAAAAACCAATCACCCCATGCTAGTTAAGATATATTTTATTGATAGAAAAAAGAGAATATGAATAATGAACAACAAACACAAGGAAAAAAGCATGAAATGTGCAAAAAG
>JBATHQ010000291.1:0-6408 GCA_049667005.1 Psychromonas sp. | reverse complement strand
GTTATTCCCGGTATCACGCTGGCGGTACTGTTAGGCCTGTTCCAATTTTTACGCACCGTGATGCGCCCGACAGATCAGGTATTAGGCCTTGATAGTAAAGGGATCATGCGCAGCATTGATGGGTCGGATAAGGCCAAGCCGATACATGGCGTATTTATCTATCGCTTCAATTCACCTCTGACCTATTTTAATGCGGTCTATTTTAAACGTCGTTTACTTAAAAAACTGACTATGGAAGAGGGCGTAGAATGTATCATTGTTGATGCGGTGCCTTGCTTTACGCATTTAGACTTGAGTGTGATGGGAATGCTTTCAGAACTGCATATTTTATTAAAACAGCGTGGTGTACGCCTTGTATTAGCCGGACGTAAACGACAGATGCTTAAGTGGTGTGAGTTAGCCGGAGTGGTCACATCTGATGGCGGGATCCTGATCCGATCGGATCTCTATCTGGCCGTAAAAATGAACCAGATCTATAAACAGGCTCTGGCTGAAGGAGAGGCGCCAAAGATCCACAAACAATCCGATGATATGGACATTTTGCCGCATAGTCTGTTGTAACGTAACAGCACGTTGTTGTGTTGAAGGTTAAGCAAAATCTAAAAAAATTAGTAAGCACTAACTTATTTGCTATTGATTATTGTATAACTTTACAGGCTAATTATATTTTTAAAATAAGCTGAATATTTATCTTACTCGGCAGGGCAGATCTTGTATAATGCGCCATTCTGAGCTGGCTATATAATTGATTATAAAATAAAACCAAAAATAACATCTACAAAGTTTATATAACACTCACATTCAATGTAATTAAAGTAATCAACCTTGCAGTTAATCGCGGAAAATACAAGGATCTTTTTTACTTATATTTACAAGGATCCTGTGGCGAAAAACGGATCTTATCTGTAGAATTATCCGCCCGAATTTAATAACTGGAGTTAGTGATGTCCCTGGCAATTTGGCAAGAGTGCCTAGCACAATTAAAAGATGAACTGTCAGCGGGAGACTTTAGTACCTGGTTACGTCCTCTTCAGGCTGATTTTAGCAATACAACGCTATCGCTTTATTCTCCCAACAAATATACAAGCGAATGGGTGCGTAATAAATACATGGGGATCATTGAAGAAAAGATCCAGACTCTGGTTCACGAGGAAGATCCCAATCGATCCATTCAGATTCGATTAATGGTGGGTAATGCCAGTTCGACTGAAAAAAAACCGACGACTCAAGCCCCTGCACAGCAAAACAGCAGCAATCAGCCTTGGGAAGGGGAAAGCAAGGTTAGTAACATTACCCATAAAAGTAATCTGATCAAAAAATATACTTTTGACAATTTTGTTGAAGGTAAATCAAACAACTTTGCGATCGCAACGACTCAGCAGATAGCTGAAAATCCAGGTGATGTATATAACCCGCTATTTTTATATGCACATCCCGGTTTAGGTAAAACACATTTACTACATGCCGTAGGCAATGCGATGATTGCAGAAAATCCAAACAGTAAAGTGGTGTATATACGCTCTGAACGTTTTGTTCAGGATATGATTAATTCTATTCGTAACAATACCATCGAACAATTTAAAGAGTATTACGCTTCACTTGATGCGCTGCTGATTGATGATATTCATTTCTTTGCCGGTAAAGATCGATCTCAGGAGGTGCTTTTCCAGACATTTAACTCAATGTTGGATGCCCACCAGCAGGTGATTTTAACCAGTGACCGTTTTCCGAAAGAGATTGAAGGGATTGATGAACGTCTGCGTACGCGCTTTGGTTGGGGATTATCTATCCCTATTGATCCGCCGGAGCTGGAAACACGCGTCGCTATTTTGATCTCCAAAGCGGAAGAGCGTGGTTTGAAACTGCCCGATGATGTGGCTTTCTTTATTGCCAAACGTTTAACCATTACCGATGTACGTGTATTGGAAGGGGCGATTGCCAATATTTCAGCAAAAGCACAATTCACCGGTCAGGCGATCACTATTGCTCTGGTTCAGGATGCGCTGCGCGATATGCTTGCGGTTCACACCAAACAAACGACCATTGATAATATTCAAAAAGTAGTGGCGGAACATTACCGCATAAAAATATCTGATATGTCTTCAAAGCGCCGCACCCGCACTGTCGCGCGTCCGCGTCAAATAGCCATGGCACTAGCTAAAGAGTTAACGCAACATAGCTTGCCTGAGATTGGTGAAGCATTTGGCGGACGGGATCACACCACGGTATTGCATGCTTGTCGAAAAGTTGAAGAGCTGCGCCGTGAAAATAACGATATTCAGGAAGATTATAAAATCCTGATCCGCACTCTGTCGATGTAAGCCAACCGCTAGTTAATAAGTTATTTTGGTTAAAAACAATTTCAGTTAAGTTATTAATAAGGTGATTTGGATAATAAACCACTTCATTAATGACTTCTCCCTGTGGATTTTACAGCGTTTAAAATTAACCGGTTACTTCGAGTAATTGGTATAAGGTAAGTTTGATTATGCAATTTTCAATTTCCAGAGAAGCATTTCTCCGTCCGTTACAGCTTGTGGTCAGCTCGGTTGCTGGTGGACGCCCGGCATTACCTATTATGGCCAATATTTTAATTGAAGTTAAAGATAACTTATTAAGCTTGACCGGCACCGATCTGGAAGTTGAGCTGATTGCACTGATCCCGCTTGAGCAGGACAGTGAAGATGGCCAGATCACCGTACCTGCGCGCAAATTATTGGATATATGTCGCGGTTTATCCGAACCCTGTGAGATTAAATTTCAGGTAAAAGATGAAAAAGTCACCATACGCTCAGGCCGTAGTCGCTACTTACTATCATCATTACCCGCGGTGGATTTCCCAAATATAGAGTCCTGGCAGAGTCTGGTTGAATTAACCGTGGCGCAGGCTGAATTTAAAAAATTGATCGAATTCACTCAGTTTGCCATGGCCAGCCAGGACGTTCGTTACTATCTCAACGGCATGTATTTTGAAGCTTCAGAGCTTACCCTGCGCAGCGTCGCAACCGACGGACATCGACTTGCATCCTGCGCCATTCAACTCTCTCAACCTATTGAACAGCAGTCTGTGATAGTGCCGAGAAAAGGGGTGATAGAGTTAGTTAAACTGCTCGATAATGATCAGTCAAATGTCACCATCCAGATTGGACAGAATAACCTGCGCGCCATTATCGACGGTTTTATATTTACCACTAAACTGGTCGATGGCCGTTTTCCTGATTACCGCCGTGTTATCCCTAAAAATGGCGATAAAGAACTTATTTCCAACCGTGAATCATTGAAGCAGGCTTTTTCCCGCGCAGCTATTTTATCCAATGAAAAATTCAAAGGGGTGCGTTTAATCCTCTCTGAAAATCTGCTGCAGATCACCGCCAACAATCCGGAAAGAGAGGAAGCGGAAGAGTATATTGATGTCGATTATCAGTCAGCCAATCTGGAAATAGGCTTTAATGTCAGCTACGTGCTAGACGTTTTAAATACCTTAAAAAGTGATCAGGTCAAAATAACCTTTAGTAACTCAGACCACAGTGCATTAATAGAATCAATTGATAGTGATGACTCACTATATGTTCTTATGCCAATGCGTCTTTAGGGCGAATAAAATCTTTAAAAAGTTATTTTCGTCTGCGGGGTGGTGAGATGTCTCTGACTAAATTGAGTATTCATCACTTTCGTAATATCGCCTCTGCCAGCCTTCATTTTAATGCAAAAATAAATGTGATTGCTGGCGAAAATGGCAGTGGTAAAACGTCGCTGTTGGAAGCCATCTACTTTCTTGGATTAGGGCGATCTTTTCGCACCCACTTAACCAGTCGTGTAGTTACCTACGAAGCGAAGGCATTTACGCTTTTTAGCGAAATCACCCATCACAATACTCAGATTCCGATTGGCCTGCAGAAAAGTAAAAGTGGCGAGACATTATTAAAAATTAATGGCGCTTACTGTAAGAAATTAGCCAATTTAACCCAGTATCTGCCCCTGCAGCTAATCTCCCCGGAAAGTTACACTTTACTCACTGGCAGCCCCAAAAATAGACGTGCTTTTCTGGATTGGGGGGTTTTCTACCATGATCCAAATTTTTACCTCAATTGGTCGCGTATAAAACGTCTTTTAAAGCAGCGTAATGCCGCTTTAAAGCAATGTAAAACTTACAACGAGCTCCAAGTATGGGATAATGAACTTTGTGTTTTAAGTGATCAAATCAGTCGTCAACGGGAAGCTTATTTTGATTTGTTGGTTCCGTTAATAGATCAGACGTTAAAAGATTTTCTACCTGATTTTTCGATCACCAGCCAGTTCTTTTGCGGTTGGGATAAAAACAACAAATCACTGCAGCATTATCTGCAGGATAATTTTAACCGGGACAAACAACTTGGTTATACCAGTGCAGGTCCTCAGAAAGCGGATCTGCGCTTTAAAGTTAAAGGAGTGCCGGTCAGCGATGCATTATCAAGAGGGCAATTAAAATTATTTGTCTATGCATTGCGCTTAGCGCAGGGCCTGTTTTTGAACTCTTTTGACAAAAAACAGTGTGTTTTTTTAATTGACGATTTTAGTTCCGAGTTAGATTCGGGCCGGCAACAGATATTAGCAAAGCATATTATGAATTCAGATGCGCAAATATTTATCAGTGTCATCAAGCAAGAAAATATTGATATGTTATTTGGGCAGGAACGCACCGTGTTTCACGTGGAACACGGTAAGATTACAGTAGAATAGGTGAAAGTTTTATGGCTGAAAATAGTTATGATTCGTCAAATATCAAAGTACTAAAAGGGCTAGATGCTGTTCGTAAACGCCCTGGTATGTACATTGGCGATACAGATGATGGCACCGGTTTACATCATATGGTGTTTGAGGTTTTAGATAACTCGATTGATGAAGCGTTAGCCGGTCATTGTTCTGATATTATCGCTACAATCCATACGGATGGATCAGTTTCCGTACGCGATGACGGCCGTGGTATTCCGGTAGACATGCACAAAGAAGAGGGCGTATCTGCAGCCGAAGTTATTATGACGGTATTGCACGCAGGTGGTAAGTTTGATGATAACTCTTACAAGGTTTCAGGTGGTCTGCACGGAGTGGGGGTTTCTGTTGTAAATGCACTTTCCCGTAAACTGCGCTTAACCGTTAAACGTAATGGTCACATTCATCAGCAGACTTATATTCACGGTGTGCCGGAAGCACCTATTGCGGTTATTGGTGACTCTGAACAAACGGGTACTGAAATTCGTTTTTGGCCTAGTGAGGAGACGTTCTCGGATACCACATTCCACTACGAAATACTGGCAAAAAGATTACGTGAACTATCTTTCTTAAACTCCGGAGTATCAATCAAACTGATTGATAAACGTGAAGAAGACAAATCGGATCATTACCATTATGAAGGTGGTGTTGAAGCCTTTGTTAATTATTTAAATCAAAACAAAACACCCATCCACCAGAAAGTTTTCCACTTCGCAACTGAACATGAAGATGGCACCAACGTCGAAGTGGCGATGCAGTGGAATGATGGTTTCCAGGAAAACATCTACTGTTTTACCAATAATATTCCACAAAAAGATGGCGGCTCTCACTTAACCGGTTTCCGTGGCGCTTTAACACGTACGTTAAACAATTACATGGAAAAAGAGCTCGCCAAAGTTAAAAATAACAAAAACAAAACTGTGACCGAAGGTGGTGATTCACGTGAAGGTTTAACCGCGGTTATTTCCGTAAAAGTCCCTGATCCTAAGTTCTCTTCACAAACCAAAGACCGTTTGGTTTCTTCTGAGGTAAGACCTATTGTCGAAGGCGCAATGAGTGAGTATCTGCAGGATTTCTTAATGGAAAACCCTTCAGAAGCGAAAATTATAACCGGTAAAATTATCGATGCGGCACGGGCACGTGAAGCAGCACGTAAAGCGCGTGATATGACGCGTCGAAAAGGTGCGTTGGATTTAGCGGGTTTACCCGGTAAACTGGCTGATTGCCAGGAAAAAGATCCCGCACTTTCTGAACTGTATATTGTGGAAGGGGACTCTGCTGGCGGTAGCGCCAAGCAGGGTCGCTCTCGTAAAAATCAGGCTATTTTACCCCTTAAAGGTAAAATCCTTAACGTTGAAAAAGCACGCTTTGATAAGATGCTCTCTTCGCAGGAAGTTGCCACTTTAATCACGGCATTGGGCTGCGGTATCGGCCGGGATGAATACAATCCGGAAAAAACCCGTTATCACCGTATCATCATCATGACCGATGCCGACGTCGATGGTTCGCACATCCGTACTCTGTTACTGACCTTTTTCTTCCGTCAAATGCCAGAGCTGATTGAAAATGGTTATATCTACATTGCTCAGCCACCTTTATATAAAGTGAAAAAAGGTAAGCAGGAAAATTACATCAAAGATGAGATGGCACTGCAGACTT
>JBATHQ010000290.1:0-2583 GCA_049667005.1 Psychromonas sp. | reverse complement strand
CTTATGCGCTGGAATGATGCCGAGTTAGGTTTTATCTCTCCCGAAGAGTTTATTCCTTTAGCAGAGAAAAATGGCTTGATTCATGTAATCGGCGAACAAGCGCTTAGAGATGCCTGCTTTCAGACCGCAAAGTGGCAGGAAATTGCACCCCTTCAAATTGCGGTTAACTTTTCCTGCGTACAGTTCCGTTACTGCGATGAACTGCTGGTAAAAATAACCAAGGCATTAAAAGACAGCGGATTACCTGCGAACAAACTCGAAGTTGAAGTGACCGAAAGCCTTCTGATCAATCAGCATGATGAACTGATCAACATGCTTGATAACCTTAAAACGCAAGGCATTAAAATCTGTATTGATGATTTCGGAACGGGTTACTCGGCGTTAAGTTACCTGCAGAAGTTTTCCTTCTCTAAACTTAAAATTGACCGGGCGTTTATCAATAACATGGTGACCAGTCATGCGGATATGGCATTGGTAACAGCCATCCTGGCGATGGCTAACGCATTGGAGTTAAAGGTGGTTGCCGAAGGGATTGAAAATGATTGGCAGGCTAGCTTCCTGGAAAAACGTCATTGTGAATATGGTCAGGGCTATCTGTTCAGCAGGCCGGTACCTGCAGATCAATTTACCCAACTTTTGCTACAAGATCAGAAAAATGTATCTTTACAATAATTGCAGCATCAAACCTGAACAGACATCCTGTAATCAGATAGGCACCTCTCACCACCAGCCAACTGCTGATAAGCTGTTTATTTAAAAAACTGTCAGAAAAAGGATCTAGATTATTGTTATTTTATAGCGTTAGTCTAAACTTCCCGCAAAAATTTTATTCGAAAAGGTTATTACATGTCCGATAAAGTATTTATTACAGCCCAGCAATTACTTGAAGACTCATTCCGTCTTGCAGCACAAGTCTATGACAGCGGTTTCCGCCCACAGTTTATCGTTGGTATTTGGCGAGGGGGCGCTCCTATCGGTATTGCAGTACAAGAATATTTTGATTATAAAAAAGTAGAGACTGACCATATTGCTGTACGCACCTCTTCTTATTACGGTATTGGCCAGCAAAGTAAAACCATCAAAGTACATGGCCTGCATTACATTATTGAAAATGCCAATGCCGATGACGGTCTGCTGATTGTCGATGACGTATTTGACTCCGGCCGCAGTGTCGTCGCATTGGTCGAGAGACTGAATTTAGAGATGCGTTTAAATATGCCAAAAGATGTGCGTATCGCAACACCTTATTACAAGCCTAAAAATAAAGCGGTTTCCATGGTGCCGGATTATTTCATCCATGAGTCAGAAGAGTGGTTAGTATTCCCACATGAAGTATCTGGATTATCCGTTGAAGAGATCCTTTCGGGAAAAGAGGATTTTAAAAACATTAAACATCTGTTCGCAGAATAAAGATAGCTTCCAGCATCCGTACGCAGCACCTTGCCCGCTATCAGCACAGGGTGCTTTAATAGCTACGAATATAAACTGCCGTTTTATCCAATATCTGCGGATATAGCTGAAAAAATATTTCCGATAATCTATCGTAATGCTCGACTAGAGTTGCACCGGTCAAAGCTAATGGTGCCATTCGCGGACTGCGTAATGCCATACGCTCCAAGCCATAACAAATATTGTCCATTTTTGCGTAGGACTCAAGCCATTTTCCCTTCCAGATCAATGCTGATACTTTGCCATAACGCGGTGGCAGTGAATTTTTTTCATGATCTGATTCCGATTGAATTTGTAACTCAGCTTGTTGGCAAAAGCAGGTTAATGGCAGATCATGAAATTGCAGCCAGTGTTTGGCCAGGCAATGATCCCAAAACATATCCAGAGAAATTGGCGCATAACGACGCAGCTCTTTATTAAACAATGGCTTAGTCAGTTTCACCAACTCATGCTGATCAGTATAACTATCTACAAAACGATGCAGGCGAATTCCCTGGACAATATCGCTATTAAATTGACCATCGGGATTGCCTTTAACAAAATCGCCTAATAAATTACCTAAAAAACTCGTCTTGGTATGCTGTGCAATATGCAGATGCGCCAGAAAATTCATAATAAAACCTATTCATTATCACGGTTAAGCGTAAGCAGGAAAGGAGACAGATTTGTAAATACTAACCGGCATGATTGATCAGTTGATTATCGCGTTGGCTATTATAACCGAAAACAGCGCAACAAACCTAAAATGGGGATAAGTTTATAAGCGGGATTAATAGGTTAGTTGTTTTGGTACCACACCGCATTTTCCCTTTCGAATTTATCTGTAGCCAATGAATTCACAGCAGGTCAACAATGGCTTAAGCATTATACCCATCTGGTGACGCAGTGACTGCCACTAGCAGAAATTACCCGCGAGCTATTTTGAGATGCTTTTTATTTAGCGCCTGGTTGGGCTTAATAATTGGCAAACCTCAATGATATTTTGAGCAATAACAGATATTGTTTTGTTATTATCTGCAGCCAACTCTTGTAGCCTGTTGTAGGCATCTCGTTCATTTATATTTTTTTGCTGCATCAGTAATCTTGTCGCACGCTTAACAAGCTTGTCCGTTTTTAACTGCTCTTTGGTTTTTT
>JBATHQ010000289.1:0-17516 GCA_049667005.1 Psychromonas sp. | reverse complement strand
CCATTACCTCGTGTTGCGTCTTGCTCTGGTCTCCGAGCTCGCGCCTGACAAAGCATTTTGAAGTAACATGGGTATAGCACCTGAGATTTGCAGTGAGAATAACCCCCTCCTGCAAATCACACTTTGTTATTGTTAATATTTCCCGCTCAATATTTGCTCTCTTTATTAATTCTTCTGCTATTACTATTCAAATCCAAATGCTTAACTCAGTCTTGTTGTGAAAAGATAAAAATAGGACCTCGAAAGTCAGTCCCTATAAGGGTTAAAAGCCGCCAATATTTGAGATATGAGCTAGAATTAATGGTGTAGGGTAAGAAAAGGAGAATACTATGTATGACTTTATTGAAAGCCTACAATTAAGGGATCAGGCATTAGAGGAACTTTATTTGGCTGTGTTAATGGCGACACTGAATAAAAAAGCGCAAGCAAAGACGGGGAGAGCTGAAGACGATGAAGAGGTGGATATTGTTATTGATGATAAAGACCATAAATTTTACTTCAAGCATCACCAATGATCTATCAAAGCCAGCCCTATAGAAGTAGGCGTTGGCTTTTTACTGCTATTATCCCGCAACACCTTAGCAACTCCCTTGAGATTTATTCCGAAATAAGCCCTCGCCATATTGAGTATCTTTGTTCTGTGAATTTGTAACCTTAAGTCGTTCGGGTCATAGAGGCTCAATCAGGGGACTGCCAACTTTTACAAATTATGTTTATACTATCCATTAATATATTGATAAAGCGAAGGAGTTGTATTGATGAGTACGATTATTAGCCGTTGCCCCTATTGTAAAGCGATGAATCGTTTACCCGTGGAGCGGATTGATGCCTCAGCAACCTGCGGCAGCTGTAAAAAACCATTATTGGAAGGCAAACCGATAGAGGGTACTGGTGCTAATTTACAGGCGTTAATAAACAGTGAAAAACCTGTTGTTGTTGATTTTTGGGCACCCTGGTGTAGTCCTTGTGTTGGTTTTGCGCCTGTTTTTGAACAAGTTGCAGATGAAGAGCAAGATAAATTACGTTTTGTGAAAGTAGACACTGAAGCGCAACAGCAGATTGGCGCTCAATACCAAATACGCAGCATTCCTACACTGAAGATATTTAAAAAAGGGCGCTTAATCGATACAGTGAGTGGTGCATTACCGAAGCCGCAATTTAAACAGTGGTTAGCTTCAAATTTAAATAAATAAAAACGTAATATCAAGCAGTTATAAAGGGGCAGTCCGCCCCTCATTTTTGAACTATTCCTATTTTTCTTTCCCCTGCAGCTAAAACAGATGCTAAAAATACAGTAGTGATTTCCATTGCTGTTCGTCAACTTCACCCTTCACCTTTCACACTTCGCCTCTGCTTCCTCTATAGTGCATCTCTTAATTATTTTTAATTTTTATCTGAATTAAACGGGTAAACATGAACTAGCAAATTGAAAAGGAGGGAGCAAGTAAACGAAGGGCACAATGTAAAGCCTTAAACTAACAAACTGTAGGTGCAATATATTGAAATTTGTAGCTTTTAACTGAAACGACAAGACGGATTTTGGTTGATTATTAAACTCCTGAGTATCGTGATTTAATGGGATTATAAATGGTAGCAAAAATGCATCTAGTGGTTGCGAAATAGCTACTAGATACTGTTTTTTGCAACCCTGTTAATATTTAACTTATTGAAATTTAATGTGGTTTGTCTTTGGTATGGCGATTGCATTATAAATATTAAATTTGAAAATGAATCCCTACACAGGTGGTAAATGATGAAAATAGCAATTTCAACAACAGGTAATAATTTAGATGCAGAAGTTGAGTTACGGTTTGGGCGCGCGAGTGCTTTTCTGCTTTTTGATACAGAAACACAGACGTTTTCACTATTAGATAATAGTGAGCAGGTTAATGCCGAGCAGGGGGCGGGGGTTAAAACCGCGCAGAATATTGTGCGTGCTGGTGCACAAGCGTTGATCAGTGGGCACTGTGGTCCCAAAGCGATGAAAGTCCTTAATGCCAAAAAAATTGCCGTATATGTTACTGAAAAAAGTGTGATTAGTGAGGCTATCGCGAAGCTGCAGGCGGGCTCATTAACGCCAATAACTGCGGCTGATGCGGCAGGGCACTAGTGATGAAAATTGCAGTTGCCTCGGGTAAAGGCGGAACAGGTAAAACAACCCTCTCTATTGCATTAACGCAAGCAATTGACGGTAAGGTTACGCTGCTTGATTGTGATGTTGAAGCGCCTAATTGTCATCTTTTTTTCGCCGTTGAGCCTGTGGTGACAACACCTGTAACAGTACTTATTCCTGTTGTTGATGAAGATATCTGCGACAGTTGCGGTAAATGCGCTGAAATCTGCCAGTTTAATGCGATTATCTGTATGGATATTGACCCGGCAATGGTCTTTCCTGAGCTTTGTCATTCTTGTGGTGGATGTGCTTTAGTTTGTGGAACGGGGGCAATTTCAGAAGAACAAGCGATTATTGGTTGCATAGAGAGAAGAGTCATCGCTCCAGACAAAGAGTTGATAAGTGGTAGATTGAATATTGGCTATTCTTTAGCACCCACGGTTATTCGCGCTGTAAACAAACAGTACACCGAAAGTGAACATATCATTATTGATGCGCCTCCAGGCACTGCCTGTCCATTTGTCGCGACGGTTACGGAATCTGATTTTACGATTTTAGTGACTGAGCCAACTAAATTTGGTGCGCATGATCTTTCTCTTGCTGTTGCAACCCTGCGTGAGATGAAAAAACCTTTCGGGGTTGTTATTAATCGCTCTGAGCAAAATGAAAATATTATCACAGCTTATTGTCAGCAGGAAAATATCCCTCTTTTATTGCAGATTGCAGCGAGCCGTAAAATTGCCGAAGGTTATTCTCGAGGAGAATCTTTATTGGAAACAATGCCTTCAATAAAACCTCAGTTATTGGCGATGCTTGAGCAGATCCAAAATTTAACAGGATCGAACGTATGAAAGAGATTGTAATTATCAGCGGTAAGGGCGGAACCGGTAAAACCTCTGTTAGTGGATCATTAGCCGTATTAGCGACTAATAAAGTGATGGCGGATTGCGATGTTGATGCAGCAGATTTACATCTTATTTTGGATCCGACTGTACTTGAAGCGCATAAGTTTATTAGTGGGCATGAAGCAGTTATTAATCCTGAACTTTGTGATTCTTGTGGTATTTGTGCTGATTTTTGCCGATTTGACGCGATCGAAAAGTTGCAGGATAGCTATGCGGTAAAGGCGATAGGTTGTGAAGGCTGTAAAGTTTGTGTCGAGGTTTGTCCGCTATCTGCGATTGACTTTCCTAGCTGCCATAGTGGCGATTGGTATTCTTCAATCACCGAATATGGGCCGATGTTACACGCGCGTTTAAAAGCAGGGGCTGAAAATTCAGGCCGATTAGTCACAGAGGTACGAACTCAAGCTAAGATACGCGCCCAAGATACTGATGCCAGTTGGATCATTATTGATGGACCTCCAGGTGTTGGTTGTCCGGTGATTGCCTCGATAACCGGTGTTGACATGGCATTGATAGTGACTGAACCGACGCTTTCGGGGAAGCATGATTTAGATCGGGTTTTAACGTTAACCAAACATTTCGCTATACCGGCTTTGGTGGTTATTAATAAATGGGATCTGAATATTGAATTAAGTGCAGAGATAGAAGCATTAGCTGCACTTTATTCAGCAAAGGTTGTTGGCAAATTAATCTATTCGCCCCTATTTAATCAAGCGCAGATCGCGGGCCTTCCTGTTGTGAAATACGCGCCAGAGAGCCAGGAAAGCATTGAGTTGAGCGCGATCTGGGAAAAAATAAAAACGGCTACTGGAGAGAATTAAAGTGAATAGCGAAGGGATAGCAGAGGCTTGTTATAGCTGTGTACTTAATCAAGCAAGAACGGCTGCTAAATATGCACAAATATCAGAAAAACAGACCGCTGCTCTTTTAAGCAGGGTTCAATCCGAATTACAGACCTCTGCGGAAAAGGGGATCGTTGTACAGCATATAATTCGCAACGTTGCCGATGTGATTATTGAACTTAAAAATGCTGATCCTCAATTTGATATTTACCAGGAGGTAAAACGGCGCTCGAATACACTTGCCAAGGCTTATGCAAAAGAGTTGCAGCAACAGATTAATTCAAGCAGTAGCCCATTAGATACCGCTATTCAAATCTCAGCTGCAGGTAATATTATTGATTTTGGAGCTAAAAATCATGGCGATCTCGATCTTGATGTAGAGATGCAACAGTTACAAACTATTAAATTTAACCATTACGATATAGATGCCTTCCGAGCGCACTTAATGACTGCTAAAAATATGCTGTATATCTGTGATAATGCGGGTGAAATTGTATTCGATAAGCTTTTAATTCAATGCTTGCAGAAAAATTATCCACAATTGCAAATAACAGCAGCAGTAAGGCATAAGCCAATTATTAATGATGCCACTTTAGCAGATGCTGCCGAAGTCGGTTTAAAAGACGTTGTTAAGGTTATATCCAGTGGGTCGGTTTATCCCGGAACAATTTTGCGGGAGGCAAGCACTCAATTCAAACAGCTTTATGCTGATGCTGATTTGATTATCGCTAAAGGGCAGGGGAATTTTGAAACATTGTTACCAATAGTTGAAGAAAAACTATTTTTCTTATTACGTATTAAATGTGAACAGATGGCAAGTCTATCTGCTGTAGCGAAGGGCAGTTTGGTTTTAATGCAGGGTAAACAAAATAAAGGATAATAATATGAGATTTGCAATACCAGTGATTGATGGAAAATTAACAATGCACTTTGGCCATAGTCAGTTTTTTATGGTCATCGAAACTGATGACGATGGTTTGATAATTAAAGAGGAGCAATTAACACCACCCGCACACCAACCCGGTGTTTTACCGGATTGGCTTGCTAAAGAGCAGAATATAGATGTTGTGCTTGTTGCCGGTATCGGAGGGGGCGCGATAGATATATTTAACAAACTTGGGGTGCAAGTTATTACTGGTTGTGATGAGAAATCTGCGCAGGAGTTAGTTGCCGATTATTACGCCAAAAATCTTGAGTCAGGGGGAAATGCTTGTAATCATTAGATTATAATAGCAAAGGAACTAAAAAAGAGATCTGTCTTGCTGGTGAACTAGCTCAGGCTCGAGCAGATAGTTAAGCCTGTTGGACTCAACTTAATATAACAAATTCATACTCGCTTTCTTCCAAGCGAGTATGAAAATGAATGACTCATACAGGTAGCTATTTTGACTCGTAAAAACAGGAAATGGAAAAATGGTTTTATATGGAAAAACACTTCAGTAGAAAAACAATATTTGCTCTTCATTTAAAAGCTGAATATCTGTAACTGGCTCTTTATTTTAGGTGGTATGCGTGGATCTAACGATGAGATCCTCATTTACATAAGGGACATGCACTATTTACGATCATCGGTATTTCGTGAAGTGAAGTTTCAATAATAAGAATATTAAAGATAGTGAGTATCATCATCTACTTCAATCAACTAAAGAATCATGACTATGACTAATACATTTACAAATATTAATGGCTATTTGAGAAAAATACCTAGTGCCCTGGCAGGACTTGCATTAGCTATTGCCAGCTTAGGTTTATGCTGGGAAAGTGTTGCTAATCTACATCTAAAAGGCGTAGGACAACTTAGCGGTGCAATAATTGCTGGTTGTATTCTTGTACCTCTTTTTTTTAAGTTTATGTTTAACCCCCATCTTTTGGTACAAGATTTACAACATCCTGTTGCCGGTAGCGTTATACCTACTATGACAATGGCAACGATGGTTATCGCAAATAGTATCGCTTTGTATCATTTTCAATTGGGGCTGTTATTCAGCTTCTTAGCGACTATTTTACATCTGTATTTCCTTGGGGCTTTTATTTTCTACCGAAGCAAAGGTTTTAAATTTAAACAGATTTTGCCGGGTTGGTTTGTTCCACCGATCGGTCTTCTCATTGTGCTTATGATGCATCCTGGAGGGGTTAATCCAGTCTTTTCTGAATTTCTATTAAAGTTTGGTTTATTCTCTTACGCATTGCTGCTGCCTCTTGTATTATACAGGTTGTTATTTTCTGAAAAACTTGCGCCTGGTGAAAAACCGACTCTTGTTATTTTGGCTGCTCCTGCAAGTTTATTACTGGCAGGTTATTTTGCAGTGGTAACTCAACCAAGTTATTTAATGGTTGCAATACTTTTTTTTCTTGCACTTTTAATGACACTATTTGTTTATGCCGCATTTATTAAGTTATTACGTTTACCTTTTACACCTGCATATTCTGCATTTACTTTTCCACTGGTTGTCGGAGCAATTGCTTTATTTAAAACCAGTAATTTTTTATTAAAAGAAGATTTTGATATTAAACTGGTCGAGATAACCCTGCAATTAGCCAATATCGAATTAATCATAGCTACCATGATGGTTGGTTATGTGAGTTATCGTTATGTACTCTATTTTTGCCAGCTAAAAAACGCTCAGTAAAAGAGATGTTTTCTTAAGTCGATCTAGTCACTCTACATCGAAGCCTTCTAACTCCGAAGATCATCGTTTATCGTCTTGCCCTTTGGGAGTTTCGCCCGAAAACGAGCTCTGAGTTACAACACTTGAAAAGGGAATAACCATTCTCATCATGTTGCGCCTTGTTCTCGCATCCGGGCGAAGCTCTGAATTTGCATTTTGAAGTAGTTTGGGTATATACCCTTCGACAACGGTGCTGTGAAAAATGCTGCGCAGTTTTAATTGTGAAGTGGCGCGCACTTTATGCTAATAGTTGCTTGTTAAGCATTATTTTGCTGCTGTTTACTTGAAACTGACATTTTAAGTCGTTATATCTTATATTGCAGTCATGATTATTTGATTTTAATATTAGATAGGAAGATTTAATGAGTAAGTTATTCCAGACCCTTTTTGTTTTATTGGCTATCTCATCTCAAGCTAATGCCTCGACAGTAAAATCACTTCAGCATCTTGATAACAATAAATTATTACCTTTTAGCCAACCAGACCCTAGAAATTCTCAGCCTCACAACCTTGCAGGTCTTTTCAGTCTTAAAGAATATCAATCCAGCTACGTTAAACAGCCTTATAATGACTTTGATCTGCTTTATCAGAAAGCGATCGGGGCACAGGCAGAATTGGAAGCTATTACTCAGCAAATCGCACTTAAAACGAATGCTTATACTGTCTCATCAGGGGTGAAATCTAAACAGCGGGCTGTGCGTAAAATTGCACTAAAACACGATAATAGAAGTGATCAAATAACCGATCTTGTGCGTACCTCAATTGTTGCGCAAGAGATCTCCGTACTGATGAACTCTTTTGAGTTATTAGCACAGCAAGGCCAATTGGTGCGTATTAAAAACCGTTTTATAAATCCCAATATTTCCGGTTACAGAGATTTAAGTATTCTGTTGCGCTTACCTGAGAGTGGTCTGATCGCCGAAGTGCAACTGCATCTGGAAGCTTTTTCTGCGATTAAAAATGGCAAAGAGCATGATAATTATGAGCAGATTCAGCATATACAACGATTACAGCTCAGTGAAAATAGGACGCTAAGTGAAATAGAGCAAGCCTCTATCAACAAACTTAGAAGGGAATCGCAACAGATGTACCAACAAGCTTGGAATCAGTATTTAAGTGCATAACCAGTAACCTTGCTGGTGGCTATCTGCGCAGTTGCATTGATGTTGTGCAGCTTTTAGACTAACCTGCTGATTGAAAAGTAAAAGGAAGCAATGATGAATGATATAAACAAAGCACAGGGCTATAAAGATCGCAGCGTATGGTTACGTGGCCTGTTTATGCTGATTTTTATATTTTTTCTGTGGGTGGCTAAATTCGTCACTGTAGTCGTTGCTGTGTGTCAGTTTTTAGTGGTGTTGTTTACCTCTGAAGTAAATAATAATTTGCTGGAGTTTGGTAAAAGTCTGAGTGTTTATCAGTATCAGATTCTGCTCTACCTGACCTATAACAGTGACGTTCGCCCCTTTCCAATTAGCGATTGGCCTAACGAGTAAGAGAAAAGCTTTAAGGCCTTATAGCCTTATAGCCTTATAGCGTTAATTTAACGCCTCAATTAACGCTTTAACGTTTTTCAGCGGGTGAATAGTCTGTCCTTCTTTGACGAACTGCTGCATCGATTTATGATAAGCCACTGCGGGAATGTAGATATGTTTTTTACCATGGCTTAACGCTTCTCGTACACGCGGTACAATTTGCGGTATTTGACGTATCTCCCCAGTCAGGGCTAATTCACCGATAAACACCGAGTCTTCAGGTAAGGGTCTGGAGTTAATTGAACTCAGCAATGCTGCGGTTACTGCCATATCCGTTGATGTTTCTGAATCGGACATTTTCAGACCGCCGACCAAACTGATATTAATATCGTAATAGGTCGGGATACCGCCATGTTTTTTTAATACTGCGGTAATCAGTGATAAACGGCTGTAGGAAACACCGATACAGTTGCGGATAGATTTTTCACCTTCGACCTCTGTGGCTAAGGCCTGAATCTCAATCAGTAAATTTCGTGCCCCATCTTTAATAACGGAAATAGCCGAGCCTTCAAAATTTTCATCACTACCGGAGAGAAACAAGCGACTTGGATTATCAACAGAAAACATCCCTTTTTCGGTCATCTGAAAAATGCCGACTTGCTCTGTATCTCCAAAGCGGTTTTTATCGGCGCGCAGTATGCGCACTGAGGCATCGTTAACCTCAATATGAATGGCTGTATCAATAATATGTTTCAGGGTTTGCGGTCCAGCCATTTGTGAATTTTTATTCACTTGTCCCACAAGTATCAGGGTAATACCATGCTGTTTACATAATCTATTTAATATTTTGGCACAGGTTTTTACTTGGGTTATCCCACCAGCAGCCCCCTCCGCTTCATTGGATTCAAAGGCTTGAATAGAATCTGCAATCAAAAACCGGACGTTATTTTCCAGACATTGATCGACAATATCTTCAATACTGTCGGTGTCCGATAATAAAAAGTTATCCTCATTAAAGTTGAGTTTTAATCGTTCAATACCACGTTTAGCCCATTGACTAAGGCTCTCTTCTGCGGTGACATAGAGGGTGGACATGGAATGTGACATCACTTCTGCCACTTTAGTGAGCAGGGTTGTTTTACCTGATCCCGGATCTCCGCTGATAAGCACTACCGAGCCAAGGGTTATACCGCCGCCCAAAACGCGATCCAGTTCTGACAGTCCCGTTGAGACGCGTGCTGCTTTGTCAACTTGCACACCCGAGATGCGCTGCACGCCATTGCTTAAGGCTCCTGCATAACCCGCACTTTTGTTACGATTAATTGCTGCATTAACAGATTTTGTGGTACTGGAGGCTTCCCGGAATTCCGTGATCGTATTCCAAGCTTTACATCCTCCGCATTGACCTTGCCATTTTTGATAATCCATGCCGCATTCACTGCATACATATGCGATTTTTGTTTTTGCTTTCGCCATGATATCTACTCTTTAATCCTGCTCATTAAGTTGTTCGTTAAAGGTTTTAATTGCATCTAAGGTGCTTGTGTAGCTATGGCCTCGCGATAGTAACAGGCGCATCGCTTTATCATGATCTTTTCGCTCTGTTATCGGGGTTTTAAATTTGCGCGATAAGAGCTGCATCGCTTCACCCAAATAATCATAATCATCATCGGGGTACGCTTCATTATGGATATCGATGGCGTTAACGATATGCTCGAATTCATGCCCTTTATTCTGCAGGTAAGCCATCGCCTTTTGTTTCAGATGAGGGTTGGCAATGCGTTGTTTGTATTTTCCTGACAGCAGAGTGACTGCGCCAAGCACATAATCATGCAGATCATCTGTAAATGCTTTGCTTAGGGTCTGTGCATCGATCCCTTTACGCTTTAAATCGCCCATAATACGTTTACTGCCGAAGCCTTTATTTTGCGAAAATCGTATAAAATTTTCCACAAAGCGCGCATCATTTAAATAACCATAGTGAAAACATTCGCTAATGACTGTATCAATCCATTGCTGGTTATCTGTTTTGCGGGCCATTTTTTCACGTAACTCGTTTTCACTATGGTCACGGCGGCCCAAGTGCCATAAGGCGGAACGGCGAACGCCTTCAATATTAGCAGCGGGTTTTATCGGTTTATTAAATGACATGTATTCCTGAATTAGACGAGAAAATTGTGATTGCACAGTTAATATTTTCTATCATAACGGTAAATTGTACTTTGGCGCAAAACAATAACTGAATTTATATACCGCCTGCTTAGCAGGTTAATGATTATGGCCTCTGCTATCCTGCGATCTGATAGTTCGCTTTATTGGTGATTTATTATTGCTCCTGACGGAAATTTCTTTATAATATGCGCCCCGATTAGGGTTCCATCGGGGTGAAAAAGTTAGAGTTTATTTTCTAAACCAGGATCTATTTTCTAAACCAGGATCTATTTTCTAAACATAGAATAGCAGTAAAACACAATTTAATAGCGGGTTCCCTCACCCCGCACATTTTTTTATAACTAAAAAGGTCAAATCATGTTATCACTAACAGCAGATCAAATTCGCCGTGCACTTTTTGTATTGGTGAGTCTCCATATTTTAATTATCAGCGCAAGTAATTACCTCGTGCAGTTACCCTTTACCATCTTTGGTTTCCACACCACATGGGGTGCATTTAGTTTCCCGTTTGTTTATCTGGCAACTGATTTAACGGTGCGAATTTTTGGCCAGGTAGCGGCGAGAAAAATAATTATTAAAGCGATGTTACCCGCTTTTTTAATTTCCTATGTGATCGGCGTTGTTTTTCAGCAGGGTGGATTTCAGGAGTTAAGCGCCTTAGCTGAGCTAAATACCTTCGTTTTGCGTATCGCTTTTGCCAGTTTTGCGGCTTATTTTATTGGTCAATTAATGGATATTAAGGTATTTGCGAAATTGCGTGAAACACGCTCTTGGTGGATTGCGCCAGCCTGTTCAACAGTGATTGGTAATCTGGTTGATACGGTTGTCTTTTTTGGAGTCGCATTTTATGCGTCAAATGATCCGTTTATGGCTGAGCACTGGCCTGAGATCGCGACCGTTGATTATGCTTTTAAGCTGATTGTAAGCTTAGGTCTGTTTTTACCTGCTTATGGTGTCCTGCTCAAGGTACTTGAGCGCAAACTGGTACAATTACCAGAACAGCAACGTTTCGCTTGATTTTTTACTGCGGGTATTTTTATAGCAAAAATACCCGCAGTACTCATTTCTAAAACTCACCATTCACCATTCACCATTCGCATTCAGTATGGATCTCTTTATACCCAAGAGGGCGATTAAAGAGCTCTTCACTGCAAACTTTTTTTAACCAGTAGCAGTGCTGTCTCATGCTGAGCATGAACAAAGGAGTTAATACTCAGTTCTTCCAACGAGGTTTTCTCGCTCAAGGTGTTAACTTTGACGATTAAATTTGCTTCAGGATGATAATTTAATATCGCTTCACAAATAATTTTTTTAGTTCTCAAATCATCAACAGTAATAATAATACTGGAAGATTGCTCTACGGTGAGTGACTCTAATACCGGGAGTTTTTCTAAATGGCCAAAATAAGCTTTATAGCCGCGCCCTCTGGCGATTAAAACATGCTGTAAATTATCTGAAATAATTAAAAATGTAACGCCCACTTTTTCTAACTCTTTTGCGACTATTCGCCCGAGTGTTGAAAAACCGCAAATAATAGTATGATTGCTGGCGTTTATCGGTGTGATTTTGTCTGATTCATAAAATTCCACCACAAAGTAAGAAGCCAGTTTATAAATATGATTAACCATAAAGGGGGTGACTATCATCGATAACACCGTCACCAATATCAGGAAACCACCCAGTTCATGAGAGATTATATTTTGGCTAAGCGCAAGCGAGAAAATAGCAAAAGAAAACTCACCGATTTGGCAGAGCGAAATGGCTGATTTTATCGAATCACTTTTGTTGGATCTTTGTCGGATTAAAAAATAGACTATCAGCGCTTTTATCAACATCGTAATCGCTAATACCGCAAACACTAAGTATAAATTGCTCAGGAAATAGAAAATATCGATTTTAGTACCGATCGAGAAGAAAAATGCGCCCAGTAACAGGTCTTTATAAGAAGCAATATCAGATTCGACTTTTACGTGATAAGCACTTTCAGCGATTATCATTCCCGCGATAAAAGATCCCAGAGAGTAGGTAAATCCCATTTCGTGTGCTAATAGGGATGCACCGACAACAATGGTTAATACAGAAGCTAAAAAAAGCTCTTCTAATCTGGCGGTACTTGAAAAGTGTAATAACCATTCGATTATTTTTTTACCCAGGGTAAACATGAAAACAATTACCAGCGTCGCGGACAATGCTGTTTTCATGATGATATCTGCAATCGATAACTGATCATTTGCCAGAAAGCTGATCAGTAACAAAATGGGGATAACAGCCAGATCCTGAAAGACCAGAATAGCCACTGATTTTTTACCGTAGGGGGTGAGAATATCTTTTGACGATTTCAGGTAGGTCAAGACAATCGCCGTTGATGATAAACTGAAAGATAACGCGATGATAATGGACGAAGTACTATCAATATTAAACAGGTAATGGGCGAGCGTATAAATAATAAGTGAGCTGAGCCCGACCTGAATAAAACCATTGAGCAAAATAATCTCTTTCATTCTTTTTAGCTTAGAAAAAGATAACTCCAAACCGATGGTAAACATTAAAAAAACAATGCCGAACTCACCAATAAGCTCTAAAGATTTCAGATCCTCGCTGCCATTAAAATTAAAAATATTGCTGATAATGGTGCCGGTCACAATGTAGCCGATAATATGTGATACAGAGAATTTTTTTAAGATGATATTTAATATGCTAGCTATCGCTAATGAAATAAAAATAATAACGAGAATTGAGTCCATTTTCCTATCCTCAAATAAATCACAGCCGTACTGTTAAAATACAGGAAATATGACACTGATCAAATTTTTTATTCTATTTTGATCATCTATAGCAGTTGTTTATTTTCGCGTTAACCTGACAATTTTTCATACTCCTCCCTTATATAAGAATGAGCATGCGGCTTTTGCTTTTATCGCGACGCTTTTTTAGATAAGGTATCAGGCCTTCGCTTTTATTATAATAATACCGAGTACACTCATGCCGTTAAAAACAGACGAATTAAGAACAGAAAGATTAGATCACCTTATTACCCCTGCAGAGTTGGCTGAAATATGCCCGATATCAGATAGTTCAGCGGGTGTTGTTACACGCGCCCGTAAAGAAGTAGAAGCCATTTTAGCGGGCGAAGACCAACGTCTGCTGGTCATTGTTGGTCCGTGCTCTATTCACGACCCCGCAGCAGCAATGGAATATGCACAGCGACTGGTTAAACTTAAAGATCAATATACCAATGAACTGTGCATCGTTATGCGTACCTATTTCGAAAAACCACGCACCATCGTTGGTTGGAAAGGGTTGATCAACGATCCTGATTTAGACGGTACAAACAATGTCAATAAAGGCATCACATTAGCCAGAAAGTTACTGGTTGATATCAATGAACTGGGGCTTGCTACTGCCACTGAATTTCTGGATATGGTAACCGGTCAATATATTGCAGACCTTATTACCTGGGGAGCGATTGGAGCACGCACGACAGAAAGCCAGATCCACCGTGAGATGGCTTCTGCACTGTCCTGTCCTGTCGGTTTTAAAAATGGCACCGACGGTAATTTGAAAATTGCCATGGATGCCGTACGCTCAGCTAAAGCACGTCATATTTTTTACTCACCGGACAAAAATGGGCGCATGACTATTTATAAAACGGCGGGTAATCCTTATGGCCATTTAATTTTACGTGGTGGTAAACAACCCAATTACAGTGCGGCTGATATTGCCAATGCGGTAAATGAATTAGATAAAGTGGGTTTAAGCCAACGCTTAGTGGTTGATTTCAGCCATGGCAACAGTTTGAAAGAATATAAAAAACAGTGGGATGTTGCGTATGATATTATGGCGCAATTACGTGCAGGCAGTCGCTCAATTTCTGGTGTGATGATTGAAAGTTTTATCGAAGCTGGTAATCAATCCGTTGAAGATGGCAAGGAGCTTGTGTTTGGTAAGAGTATCACCGATGCGTGTATTGACTGGCAGGATACTGCGCAAATGCTCAGCGAACTAGCCGAGGCAAGTAAAGAAAGAATAAAACTATTGAACTGATAAACTCAATTTTTTGCCAGCCACTGCAACAAGCACTGCAAATAGCGTAATCAATATAGCTTGAAAAGATCCCCTTTTTAAATACAGAAGAGGATCTTGCTACTCTTAAGGTAAGTATTTATCTTTTTATTTTGCCTTGTTATTCCCGTTTGCATGGCGTTCCTTGATGCTCTAGATTAAGTATGGCAACTATAATAAAGGTAAAGAAATGACAACAGAAAAAACAAAAGTAGTCACGCATAATGGTTCGTTTCATGCTGATGAAGTGACCGCGGTGGCATTGCTGCAGCTTTATGGTCTGGTTAAAAAAGGACAATTTGAAATTATCCGTACGCGGGAAATGGAGCAGATTAATCAGGGTGATATTGTTGTCGACGTTGGTGCTGTCCATGATATTGAAACGCGCCGTTTCGATCATCATCAAATCAAAAACGGAAAGATTTCCAGTGCCGGAATGGTATGGCGGTGGATCAAAGATAAAACGGGAAATGCGTGCCCAGAAATGGACCGCTTCGTAGAGGCTATTGATAAACATGATTGCGGCATAGAAAAAATGCCTGATTTTTCATTTGCGCAGATTATCGCTGCCTATAATCATGCCGATGTATATGATGATAAAAAACAGCAAAGAGCATTTATTAATGCCGTTAATATTGCCTTGAAATTTACCGGTAATTTAAAGCAAAAACAGAACAAGTTGCAGCATGCGCAAGAAATCATCAATATCTCACCGGTACAGACGATCGGTAAACACAAGGTCTTAATATTAGCTGAATATGCACCTAATTGGACTGCATTAGTCCATGGTGAAAGTAAATACTCAGATATTACCCATGTAATTTGGTACGTAGAGGCGAAAAATCAGTGGAATATCCAAATACCTTCCGATAAAGAGAATAGTTTTGTCATGGCTCATCCCAAGCTAAACGATGATGAGAATGCGCTGTTTATTCATCAAAATGGATTTTTTGGCGTTTACCAGAGCAAAGAAGCTATATTCGCTATGTTAGAAAAGTAAAAGATCCCTGGGAAAATATCTTTAGTAGTACAGATGAGGCTATTCTTTACAGCATTATCAGGGCCTGTTTATCATACTAAGCTGCTCAGCATCTGATCCGGATAGAGTATATATTTAGTGGCAGTGCGAACGCTTTCAATATAATCCGGGTTGGCAATAAACGGCCGGCTAATGCTGACTCAAGCAAATTTACCTGCAGCTATTGCCACACTGGCCGTCTCTGCAGGGTAACCGCCCACAGCGACCAGCGTATAATTAAAAATTAAATGTTGACCAGTCTGCTAATAAATTGACAGTTGCAGTCGTGTCAGGGAGCATGCTGCCTAATGCTATGACGGCAAGCAACATCAATACGGTTGCACTTTTATTATTAAAATTAGCTATTTTTAAGGCCGTCCCGAAAGATCGTTTAATTCTGACATTACTTAAGTCAACACTGCATATTTCATCTAACACTAAATGGATAAGCCCGCCAAAGAAAATAAACCCACCTGAAAGCAGAGCAATGACAGCTGATTTTGTCGCATGCTCGTGATTGAATGCCCACGTCAGTTGCGTTGTTAACAGGCCGCATAATGTGAGAAATAACAGAGAGTGGCAGCTTCCTCTGTGTACCGTCAATTTTTCAAATAACGGTCTTATCAGCCATTTCATAATGCCATAAACAGCTAAAGGGACTAACAGTAATTCGATAAAACGAATATCCCTAAAGTGCTCTCCGGTAATGTAGCGCAACACCATCAAAAGAATAACGGCGGCAAATATATTGAAGACAATATTCAGGGATGTTGAGTTGTCGGAATCGATATCGGGTAATAACCCTCCGATGGTACCCAGGCACCATAACCATAATGTCGTATTGATGTCGATATGACCCGCGGATAAGAGCGCTGCAGAAGCAAGACCAGTACAAGCTGCTGCCGTATTGAAGTGTGTATTAAAATTTGCCATCATTTATCTTATTTTGAAAAATTGGCCGCTATTCTATACTGTATTTGCCATGATAAGCGACATTGATAACCTTCTTCCCCTATTGATTTTCCTTGGTTGTTGTTTATTTGTTAATATCCGCCCCAGCAGTGTTTAACTAAGTTATCCGTTTAGAAAAAAGTAGCTAATTTAAGTGATTTATTTGTATATTTCACTTGATCTTTTTTTAAATAAAGAGCCTAATCCGCACGCAAGCCATTTATTTTAAAAAGCAGTTAAAACCTGCGATTTATTCGCCAGTAAAGGTGAACTTTATCTAGATAAATGAAATAAATTAGGGCATGATCCGCACGTCACCTTGTGTGAGTTGCAAAAAAAAAATATAAAAAAACGCTAGCTTAAGTGGTAAAATATGAGATATATTACATACTTAAGTAGATACATAAAAATTATGTATTTGCGTTAACTTAACTAAAAAAAAGAGGCTTCACTATGAACAAAAAATTACTTATTACTGGCGCTGTAGCATCAATGATTCTACTTGGTGGCTGTTCAAACAAAACTGAAATGTTACAAGACAGCGTTACTGCTTTGAGTAATCAAGTAGGCGAGTTATCAGATAAAGTTGATATGCTAGCTACTGAACAAAGCAGCATGAAAGCTGATCTACAAGCTGTTGCTAGTGAAACAGAACGTGCTAACGCTCGTATCGACAACATCGCTACTTCTTACAAGAAATAATTTCTTAATAAGAAGAATTGGAAAGGTTGGCTTTGACGCCAACCTTTTTTTTTGCCCAACTAATTAACCCTTTTTTCTCCCTCCTCCTATATACACCTACTCGCTTGAACGAATAACACCGTTTCCTGACTGCATCATCAATTAGTTTTTTGTTAAACTTATAGCAAATCCGATAATTATCGACTCATTTATACTTGTTAAAATGGATGATAGTTAGATATAAAACTACCTTTTAGTCTTTGTTATTGATTTGATTCATTACATTCTGTTTTCCACACTTTCTGGCCAGCTAAAACTGTTCAAAATTACTCCTTTGCTATTATTTTTATAACTGTATAGAGGGGGTGGCGCATAGAAACGCACCCTGAAATTAATTCACATGATAAAGTGGGTTGGCATAAAACTGAGATGCTGGAAGTCAGTGCTACTGGTTTGAGTCATCAGGCAGGGGAGTATAAAAAGTTTTTGGATAAACTGATAGGGGGGGATTTATCCGCACGTTTTAGTGCATAATCGACAGCTGATGGCTTATGTCGAATAACTTCACCGTACCGTCTCTGTCTTGTGTAAAGTATGAAGAATTGCTGCAAAGATGAAAAGTAAAGGT
>JBATHQ010000288.1:0-2574 GCA_049667005.1 Psychromonas sp. | reverse complement strand
TGACGCGGGCAAAGGAGATGCGCAATAGCCTTATTTTTTCACTTGTTGCAGTCTATTTTCCAGTTTGGTTCCTTTTTTCAGGACAAGGCAATCATGCTTTATGGATCGCTATGAATGCCTTCATGCTGGCGCGAGGGGGAAGCCTTGTGTGGATTTATATGCGGCTTAATAAAAGAGGGCAATTACTACCCGTTTAGACGGTTAAGATAAAATGTTAATCGGACATGCCCGCTGGCGTTATTGCTGATACCGAGTATTGCCGTTTTTAAGCTGATGATTTAGTGCAAAACACAGCGCCGCACATAGCGCCGTCAAATTCTGGTTTCAGTATATAATCCGAATAGCCTAACTTGCTATAGGCACCTCTTGCTCATGATCCCCTCAACTACTTCAAGCGTGAGTTTGCAGCAGTTAGAAGAACGGGCGATCTCTTCTATCCTGCTGAATAACAATGATCTCAGCCCCTGTCCGCGGAAATCCTGATAAACCACGACATCATGAATATGATAATTTCTTAAAATAAACTACTGTTATCGGTCTGATAATATCATCGATAAAAATTATTTTAACCCTCTTCATAAAATTAGTGTTAGACTTCTAGATGTCTAAATTTAAAAACGAATTTTATTGTGGAGATTGTAAATTATGCCGATCCGTATCCCTGATGATCTACCTGCTGCGGGTATTTTAAAGTCAGAAAATATTTTCACTATGTCCGAGACGCGTGCGAGTCATCAGAATATTCGTCCGTTAAAGGTCTTAATTCTAAATTTGATGCCGAAAAAAATTGAAACAGAAACACAAATAATGCGTTTATTATCTAATACGCCATTACAGGTGAATGTTGAGTTAGTCAGGGTAGACGCGCGTGCATCACGTAATACACCACAAAAACATTTAGACAAATTTTATGGCGATTTTGATCGCGTTAAAAATCAAAAGTGGGATGGTTTTATTATTACCGGCGCGCCTCTTGGTCAAATTCCTTTCGAAGAGGTTTATTATTGGGACAAATTTACCGAAATTGTGGAGTGGTCCCGCCATAATGTCACCTCAACTCTGTTTTTATGCTGGGCTGCACAGGCTGCCCTAAATTATCTATATGGTTTAAAAAAAGAAACACGAGCAGATAAACTTTCTGGTATTTATTTACACAGTACCTCTCACCATCATCATCCTTTAGTGCGCGGATTTGATGATGAATTTTGGGCGCCGTTATCCCGTTTTGCTGAATTTAATTCCCAGGTGATTGCTGAAAAAACAGATTTAACTATTTTTGCTGATGCACCCAATGCTGGGGTCTATTTAGCGGCCAGTCCCGATTGCCGTCAGGTTTTTATTAGCGGACATCCGGAATATGATGCGACTACACTAGACAACGAGTATTTACGCGACGTCGATGAAGGCTTAGATCCTAAATTACCGGTCAATTATTATCCTAACGATGATGAAAACCAAATGCCGCGTGCGACCTGGCGAAGTCATGGAAACTTGTTATATAGTAACTGGTTAAATTATTGCGTATACCAAGTGACGCCATACGACCTTTCTGAATTGGAATGAGAGGTCAATAAAAAGTATTTTTTTGTAAATTTTTACTCATTTTGTTCGATTTCAATGGCGATATAAATAATAGATCCTAGACTGTATATGTGAGCAACAAAAAATAGAAATATGATTTAGCTCACTGGCTTTAACAGATAAAGCTGTAGGTAAAAGTAGTAATTAGTAACGTAATAATTAGTAATAGTGATTGATAATAAATAGTGTAATAAGACAGTCGTAATGAGACGCAAAGAAATTTGATTGATTGGTTTTTTTGCCGCCCTTAATGTAACAAGGAGGATAGTTTATTACTTTGCATCATTTTAAAGAGGCAAGACCTAATCAGGAGTTGCTATCGGTAACTCACCAACCCTAGACGGGTATTAGATAGGTTTGTTTATTTGAAATTGCAGCAACGAGCTTGTTTTATATGTATTACTAACTTGTTTTGAAATTTATTACTAACACAGGAGGGCTATATATTATTATTCCGTATCAGTTTTCTAAAAGCAGTAATAGAATTTAGGAGTTTGCTATTTTAAGCTACTCATTGCCCGTCCGGCATTACTGTTATTGCTTTTTATAACGAGGTAGCCGATCGTAAGGTAAACTGAAGATTACGTGTCGTTTTTGTGTTTTATATTTTGCTTTTCTTTGCGCTTGTTTAAGAGGAAGCATGTTATATGTTTACGTTTTACTAGGTGCTAGTGATTATAGAATGATGAAAGGACTGTTATAGGAATCTTTTTGTTTATTATGATGGCATATAGATTGTTCTTTAATGAATCAAAAGCGAGCTGCTATAGTTCGCTTTTTTGCATCTGGAATATGTGGCTGAGAAATGGTTGTCATTAAAACTATTTCAGCAAGCTTATGGCAATCCGTAAAAATATCTGCAATCTTTTTGTTATGCGAATAATATAGGTAGGTATCTAGTCAACCCCGCCGCTCAATATTAATGATCACTGCGTTTGTTTACACCTGCTATCGCCTATCTATTATTAACGACTTCCACGCCATTCCTAGTCC
>JBATHQ010000287.1:0-12443 GCA_049667005.1 Psychromonas sp. | reverse complement strand
TTATATTTAATTCGCTAAATCATAAAAAATTGTCTTCGTTTTAATTTCATGAATACAAAGTTCATGACATAAACATATAAATTTAAATTAACAACAGTAACCGTAAAAAGTTGCATATTACTTCCATGCCGATGATTCCGGTTCATCATTAATTATTGACACATTAACGAGATGTAGTTAGTATGCTAACTACTTTTAATTGTACTGTTTTTAATGTTGATATATGACTGACTATGATAATAATTATACTGTAGATGAATCGTTTCCAATGGTGTTGGCTAATTGTGTGAAATATATGCGAGCGTCGTTAAATGCTAGATTTATAAAAAACGGGTGCAATATTACTTCAGAGCAGTGGATGCTTCTTATGTATTTAGCCGAGCAGGACGGTATTACTCAACAGACTCTTGCAGATTTTTGTGGGATAAGCAAAGTGTCAGTACTTAATTTGATTAAAAAACTCGAAAATAATGGCTTGATAATTCGCCACCCTGATCCAACAGATGGTCGATCAAATCGCGTCTACTTGACCAATGAAGGACGTAAAATAAAGAATTCACTTATTCCTCTGGCAAAAAAAAATATTAATAAGATGACCGAGGGGATTTCTAATGACGATATTGAGTTGTTAAAACGTACTGCAAAAAAAATTACTAATAATTTAAAGCGTTAAATTTTTTTAGATAGATAGTTAGCGTGCTAACTAATGTTTCTAAAAAAGGGCTATTCCTTCTACTACTTGCAATAGAGAAAAATAAAATGATAATTGCTGAAAAAACAAAATTGATATTACTGATAACACTCTTATCGGCTTTCCCTCCTTTGTCTACTGATATGTATCTTCCTGCAATACCTCTGCTTAAAGATATGTGGCAAGAGCCTCTTGCAACAATTAATCTGACGCTTGTAGCTTTTTTTATCGGTTATTGTGTGAGTCTTTTAATTTATGGACCTCTTTCTGACAGGTTTGGCCGCCGACCGCTGCTTTTGATCGGAATTGGGGTTTACATTATTGCAAGCTTGTTATGTGGATTTGCTGATGATGTATCAAGCCTGATTATTTTGCGTGCTCTTCAAGGAGCTGGAGCGGCGGCTGGATCTGCTCTTGCTCTTGCTATCACTAAAGATTTATTTGAAGGTGATGAACGACAAAAAATACTTGCAACGGTTGCCGTGATAATGCCGCTGGCACCTATGTTAGCGCCGGTTATTGGGGGGTGGATCATGACTTATTTTTCATGGGTATGGATCTTTGTTGCACAGGCTATGCTTGGTTGCATCGCTTGGATTGGCGTGTTTCGTATGCAGGAGTCGTTAAAAACTGTATCCAATTCTAAAATGCGTCAGGTTGGTATGGTTTATTTGCAATTGTTTAAAAATAAGAAATATATCAGGCTTGTATTATTGTTTTCTTTTTCTGCTCTTGTACATTATTCATTTATTGGCAGTGCCGCAGACATTTATATTACTCGGTTTGGTTTATCGGAGCAGGTATTCGGCTATTTTTTTGCTTTTAATGCATTGTCTATAATGTCCGGTGCTTTTACCTGTGGACGCCTAAAAAAATCTGTTGATACGAAAACGATGTTAACTTTTGCTTTTGCCGGGATATTGATTAGTAGTTTAGTTATGCTAACACAAATTTTTCCAGGGGTCTGGGGACTTGCTGCACCTATGATGGTCGCTTCTTTCTGTTTTGGTCTTAGCCGTCCATCGAGTAATCACCTCATTTTAGAGCAGGTTAATACTCATGTCGGCTCAGCATCTTCATTAATGGTTTTTTTCAATTTCATGATCGGAGCATTCTCTATGTGGATGATTGCCCTTAATTGGAGTGACAAAATTATAACGATTGGAACGGTAGGGATTATTAGTGCTGGCGTTATATTGCTAATCTGGCTTGCTATTAACCATACGTTCTTTAGTAAAGAAGCGCTATCAAATTAGTTGGTTAGGTAACTATATATTGTGCCGAGATGCTAGGCATAAAATTGAAGTGTAGATTCTACATAGATCTTTTGTAACAAAGCAGGTTGGTACAATGTGCCTTGCCCTTCGGGGGGGACTCGAAAAACAGCAATGCGTTGCACCAATCGAAAAAAATAACCATTAAAGTTGTTAAATGCTTGCACTTAAACCTACCGATAGTGGATTAACGAAGTTAATCACACGAAAGGTCACCATGTTGCGTCTTGCTCTGGTCTACGATCTTGCGCCTGACAAAACATCTTGCAGTAACATGGGTATCTTGTTCTCCTGATTTTTTAGCAGGCAAGAGCGGGTATTGTGCTCGCATCTTCAAGGTTTTGAACGTATTAGTTACGTTCAAAATACCCCAATGATAACCCTCTCTGATCCCTTCTTAGTAATGCATGCTCCCATTGTCTACGAATCTGAGCTTATTCACATCTGCTGTAAAAAAAAGGCATCAATTGATCTATATCAACTAGCTTGCAACTATTCAGAAAAATGGGATATAAATTTTAAATAGGTATTGAAATGATATTCATTATCATTTAGATTTAAGTCAAACGATAATGATTTTCATTTGGGCTTGCCGTTTTGCAAGCTCTTGCAATGATGAGATTACCAAATTTGAAGAGGTAATTATGAACCAAGCTATTTTTAACCTACTGCCGGGCAAAGCAATAACATTACTACAGTCGAAATATAAAAGAACGAGGCAGAGTGCAGTTAACAACTTATCTGAAGCAGATATAGATAAAGAATACATTATTAATAATGTCATTGCGGATGATAAAGCGATGGTTAATTTCCTTTTCACTTTGGGCTGTTTTAAAGGGGAGTCGGTAACGGTTATCTCCGTCCTGTCTGAAAATTTCGTTATCAGCATAAAAGATGCTCGATACAGCATTGATGCTGATTTAGCCAAAGCCATCATACTCAATTAATTCATTTGCTAACAAAATTTGAATAGTAAAATTTCAATAAGGAGATAATTTTGAAAATAGCCTTAGCAGGTAACCCTAATAGCGGGAAAACAACGCTCTTTAATGCCATAACAGGAAAGATAGAGCATGTTGGCAACTGGGCTGGCGTAACAATAAGCAAAAAAGAAGGGATAATAAAAAAAACTATCAACCTGTCAAATATTGAAATGACAGCTGTAGACTTACCTGGTGCTTATTCAATGTCTCCTTTTTCTTCAGAGGAGACGATCACTCGAGATTTTGTTAACAATGAGAAACTCGATGTTATTATTAATATTGTCGATGCAACCAGTTTAAACAGAAGTTTATTTTTCACCACGCAACTTTTAAATCTTGGCATTCCTGTCGTTGTTGCGCTTAATAAGAGCGATTTAACCGAGAAGAAAAAAACCACAATTGATATTGGCAAACTAAGTGCTGAACTTGGCTGCCCTGTTGTAGAAACCGTTTCGGCAAGAGGTAAGAATAATGGCTTAGATGCTCTTATTGCTAAAGTGATTGAAGTTAATGGTCAAGGTCAAACTGCGTCATTTAATGATCAAGGTGTTGATTTACGAGATGCTGAATCGGTAGAGTTTTTTGATACAAAGCGTTTTGAGTTTGTAAAAAGTCTGGTCAGCAAAATTGAAAGCAGACAGGTAAAAAGCAATGCTCAGACAAACCAGGATATTGCCGATCGGGTTTTAGCCCATAAATGGCTGGGGCTGCCCATCTTTGCATTGGTAATGTGGACTGTATTTTCTATATCACAAACGCATCTAGGGCCAATGTTAGCGGATACGCTTGTTGGTTGGATCGATGGACTGTACGTTTTGGTAGAAGATCTGCTGGGTGATCAGGTTTCTCCTCTGCTAAGTGCTTTACTTTTAGATGGTATTATTGGTGGTGTTGGTGCTGTTATTGGTTTCCTTCCTTTGATTATGGTTCTGTTTTTTCTACTTGCACTGCTTGAAGATAGCGGTTATATGGCACGTGTTGCCGTCGTAATGGATCGTTTCTTTAAAAAAGTAGGACTCTCCGGTAAGTCAATTATCCCAATGATTATCGGCACTGGCTGTTCAATTCCGGGGATCATGGCAACAAGAACCATACAGAATGAAAGACAAAGAAGAACAACAGCAATGTTAACTCCTTTCATGCCTTGTGGCGCTAAATTGCCGGTCATCGCTCTGTTTGCCGGTGTGTTTTTCAATGATGCTGCATGGGTTGGAACACTGATGTACTTTATGGGGATTGCGATAATCATCTTTGGTGCGTTGATGGTCGTGAGAATTACAGGTGAGAAAAATGCAAGAACATTTTTCATACTTGAATTACCGGAATACCGATTCCCTAGTATTAAAAGAGCAAGCGTTTCTACGTTAGCAAGGGCTAAAGCATTTATCATTAATGCTGCTACCATCATCCTTTTGTGTAATGCAGCCGTGCAGGTAATGCAGACATTTAACTGGCAGTTCCAGGTTGTGGCTGAAGGTGCAGAGAGTACAAGTATCTTGGCGAGCCTTGCCACCCCGTTTGCAATTGCATTAATTCCTCTTGGTTTCGGCGCATGGCAATTAGCGGCTGCGGCCATCACAGGCTTTATCGCCAAAGAAAATGTTGTCGGCACGTTGGCCGTTGTTTATGGTATTACCAACTTTATCGATACTGAAGAGTTGGCATTAGTATCAGGAGGTGCTGATGTTGCCAGTGTTATGGGATTATCTTCTGTCGCTGCATTAGCCTACTTAATGTTTAATCTCTTTACGCCTCCCTGTTTCGCAGCGATAGGTGCCATGAATGCAGAGTTAGAAGATAAAAAATGGTTATGGGGAGGGGTGGCATTCCAGTTTGGTATGGGTTACGTCGTTGCATTTATCACTTACCAGGCAGGGACTTTTATCACCACCGGCGCGTTAGGCCAGGGCTTTGTGTACGGTCTGATCGCTTGTTGTATTCTGTTCACCGCCCTTATATACACAATGAAAAAAGGTGATAGAAAGTCAGAACAGGTATTAGCACTGTATAGCGCATAAGGAGGTATTGATGGCAAATATAATGGTAGCTTTGATTATTTTATCTATTATCGGATTATCAATTTTCAGGATAATAGTTGAGAAACGCAGAGGTTCGAAATGTGTCGGTTGCCCCCTTAGCGGAGAATGCTCCTCCGATAAAGGGGCAAATAATAAAACTGTAGCGAAAAGGATAGAGATAAAAGAGTTAATCTAACATCTTTAATGTTAATCACCATTCTCGACATCAACATCATAACCGCCGACCTGTAAAGGTTGGCATTTATGATGAATATCACCTCTGAAACAAGCTTACTTCTTCCCGAAAGCAAGCCAGAGTCTTTTTTCTTTATTAAAGTTAATTTGAGTGTTTGCGCTTTAGAGTGTTCTTTGATGCATTACAAAGAACAGGAGGGGGATAATGAGTGAGGGGCTTAAATTCTCATTGAGGATTTGTTCTTTTATTTCAATTAATTAAGATACAGATGGGCGGCATGTAAGCCTGCCCTCATTTACTCATAAAAAAGCAACTTCCGTTGTTTCTCTTGTCTCAATCATTTAATTGAATTTTATCTCCTGCAAAATACTAGGTTCTCGATATGTATCTAATAAAAATTGGATCTCAATAGCCATTCTCAAAGTGTGCTTGAATGCCTGCCATAAGCACAAATAAATGTTATAAAATTGTAAAGTAAATGCCGTAACTATCTAACAGCTCTCATTTTATAGCTGTTTAAGAGTGCTATAGTCACAATAACTAAAGTACTTAACAGAGGGATGAGCATGAAATTAATACTCAGTCAAAAACAGGATATTTTAGATCAAATTTTCTCCCGCCTAAAAAGCTATTTTTCGCTTCCAGAACAAAAAAATATAGAGCAGTTTATTCAATGCATTTTCCGCGATGTTGCGGTGACTGATTTAAGCCATATATCACTGACCGATCTCGCTGGAATGACCGTTTCATTATGGCGGGAAACGCTTAAGTGGAAGGGAAATCAGGCTAAGGTTCGAGTGTTTAATCCGGATGTAGAGCAGGATGAATGGCAATCAACGCATACTGTATTGACCGTTTTATGCCGCAATACCCCCTTTGTTATTGATACATTAAAGCTGGTTATAAATGAGCAAAATGTAAAATTACACCGTCTTTATTATGCTGAGATGACCATTGAGCGCGACAAAAATGGAAAGTTGATTTCGCTTGAGCGGAAAAACGTCAATGAGTTATTACTCTATTTTGAAATTGATCAAACCAGCTCAAAAACGGAGCGTGAGAAAATTGCCGCTAATATTCAAATGGCGCTGGAAGATGTTGCTCTGGTGGTTGATGATTTCGATGCCTTAAAAAATACACTTAAAGAGGTGATTGAGGTCAGTAAAAGGGATAATTTAAACGTCCCAATCGACAACTTAAAAGAGCAGCAGACCTATTTATCGTGGATGTTAAAAGATCACTTTACTTTTCTCGGTTGTGATAAGTTTAATGTTGAAAACGGACAGATTAAAGCACTCCCGGGGAGTCAGTTGGGGTTATTAAAACGCCCTGATTTTATGAGTAAAGTCTACCATTTTGAATCAGTTGAGGCATTAAAACCACCTACTTTGATCCATTTCAGTAAAGCTTCACAACGTGCCATGGTGCATCGCCGGGCTTACCCGGATACCGTTTATATTAAGCATTTTAATGCAGCGGGGGAGTTAATTTCCGGTTACCGTTTTATTGGTTTATATACCTCATCGGTTTACAGCAGTACCCCCGTAGATGTTCCTATGATACGTATTAAGCTCGCGAATATATTAAAACAATCGGGTTATAGCGAAGGGGGGCATTATTATAAAGAGCTGTCGCAGATTTTATATACCTACCCGATTGAAGAGCTGTTGTTATGTGGTGAAAATGAACTCTTACAGAATGTCACAGAAGTGCTGCATGCTCAGGAGCGCAAAGAGTTAAAACTGTTTTTACGGATGGACGGTAATAATCAATTTGTGGTGGCCATTTTGTATGTGCCGCGCGATGTTTACAGTACGAAGGTAAGGCTTGATTTTGAAGAGTTAATCAGCCGCACCTTAGAAGTAACCGACCGCGATTTTCAAACCTATTTAAGCGAATCAAATTTAGCCCGTTTACGTCTGGTATTACGTTTAAAAACCCCGCTTGAATCTCCTCTGGAAGTACAGGCGATACAAGATCGTATGAAACAGCTAACCAAGCCCTGGTGTGATGAGTTACAGGAATCTTTAATTGAAAATTTCGGCGAAGAACGTGGCATAAAACTGATTAGAAAATACCATTTGGCATTTCCGTCAAGTTATCAGGGCAACTTCAGCCCGCGTGTTGCGGTTGCTGATATTGAACGTATTGAGTCACTCTATTCCGATAGAGAACGTGCCATGACATTGCGCTTTTATCGTTCTATGGATCCTAACGGCAGCGAGTTAAAATTAAAACTTTTCCACCAAAACGGTGCGTTGCTGTTATCGGACCTTATTCCTATTTTGGAAAACCTTGGGTTGAAGGTGGCAGAAGAATACCCCTACAAGGTCACGCCTAATAAAGAAAAATCTTTTTGGTTATATGATTTCACTTTGATCTATTCGCAGGTCTTCGACTTTAATCCTGCTACTTACCATGATGTTTTTGTCGATGCATTTTTATCTATCTGGTACGGGCATGCTGAAAATGACCCTTTTAATAAACTTATCTTAGGCACTGGACTCGCCTGGCGGGATATTGCCATGCTGCGGGCATATGCCAAATATTTAAAACAAATCCGCTTTGGATTCAGCCTCTACTCAATCGCCAAAACCTTGTTGGATCACAGCCTGCTGGTAAAAGAGTTAGTGGTGCTGTTCCGGTTACGTTTTGATCCGGAAAATGTTGTCGATCTGGAAAAACAGAAAAAATTAGAAGAGAAAATACTTAACGCATTAAACGATGTGACAAACCTTAATGAAGATCGCGTTTTAAGACAGTATGTTGAGTTGATAATGGCGACCATCCGTACCAATTATTTCCAACACTGTAATGGAAAAAATAAACCCTACATCAGCTTTAAATTCGATCACAGCAAAATCACCGAGATCCCATTGCCCCGCTTAAGTGTTGAAGTCTTTGTTTATTCACCGCGCATAGAAGGGGTGCATCTACGTGGCGGTAAAGTGGCTCGGGGCGGCATACGCTGGTCGGATCGCCGTGAAGATTACCGTACCGAAATATTAGGTTTGGTAAAAGCGCAGCAGGTTAAGAATGCCGTGATTGTACCGGTTGGTGCCAAAGGCGGTTTTGTTGCCAAAAAACTTCATCCGGCTATGGATAGAGATCGTTTTATGAAAGAGGGGATCAGCAGCTACAAGTTATTTGTCAGCGCATTATTGGATCTGAGCGATAATCTCGATCAAGGCAAGGTAATACCGCCGGTAGATGTGGTCAGGTATGATGCGGATGATCCCTATTTCGTGGTTGCTGCGGATAAAGGCACGGCTAGTTTTTCTGATTATGCCAATGAGATCGCAGTGGCCAGAAACTTCTGGTTAAATGATGCATTTGCCTCCGGCGGCAGCAATGGCTATGACCATAAAGCGATGGGGATCACTGCCCGGGGCGCATGGATCAGCGTTCAACGTCATTTTCGTGAGTTGGGTATCGATGTGCAGCAGCAGCCGATCAGTGTGATCGGCATCGGCGATATGGCGGGGGATGTCTTTGGCAACGGCATGCTAAGTTCGCATGCAATCTCTTTATTGGGAGCGTTCAATCATGTGCATATCTTTATTGATCCCGATCCTCAGGATTTACAAGCCTGTTTTACTGAGCGCAAACGTTTATTTACTACCCCCGGAACGGGCTGGAATGATTATAATCACAGTTTGATTTCAGCGGGCGGCGGTGTTTTTGAACGTAAAGCCAAGTCCATTTCTGTCTCTCCGGAAATGGCCAAACGTTTTGATATTCAACAGAAAAAGGTCACTCCGGCTGAGCTGATAACGTTGTTATTAAAAGCGCAGGTGGATCTGATTTGGAATGGCGGTATCGGCACCTACGTCAAGGCCAGTGCACAAAGTCATGCCGATGTGGGTGATAAAGCGAATGACGTGTTGCGTGTTAATGCCAATCAGCTGCGTTGCCGTGTGATTGGCGAAGGGGGGAATTTAGGTGTAACCCAGTTAGCGCGAATTGAATACGCCTTAAATGGCGGTTTATGCTTTACCGATGCCATTGATAATGCCGGAGGGGTCAACTGTTCAGACTTGGAAGTTAATATTAAAATTCTTCTTGATAAACTGGTGTCTGCAGGCGATCTGACCGTTAAACAGCGTAATATCTGGCTGGTTAAGATGACCGATCAAGTTGCGCAAATAGTCCTTAACAATAATTACCGGCAGGCACAAAGTATCAGTCTTGCTTACTTAGAAGGTTATAAACGTATTGAAGAATACCGCCGCCTGATCTGTAATTTAGAAGGAAAAGGTAAACTTAACCGCAGCATTGAATCTATCCCGACGGATGACTTGCTTACTGAACGTAAAAATAGCCATCTCGGTTTAACGCGTCCGTGTATTGCCGTAATGCTGGCTTATGCTAAAAATGAGATGAAGGAAGCGTTAGCCAATGCAAAGGTCAGCGAGGATCCTTGTCTGCTTAAAGAAGCGGAAAAAATATTCCCCGCCGCTCTGGTGCAAAAATATAAAAAAGAGGTTCATCAGCATCCTCTGGTTAATGAGATCGTTGCAACACAGATAAGTAATGATATTTTCAACTGTATGGGTGCCACCTTTGTACATCGCTTGATGTCCAGCGCAGGCTGTTCATTTCTGGATCTTTGTAAAGCTTGGGTAGCCGCCAGAGAAATTTTCGCTATGTGCCCAATCATGGAAGAGATTGAGGCGTTGGATAATCAAGTCTCTGCTAAGGTGCAGAGTGATTTAATGCTGAGATTGAAACGTATGGTGGGTCATGGTACGCGCTGGATCATTCGCAATCACCGTACGGATCTCAATATCGAACTACTGACGGCACAATATCAGGAGCCGATCAGAATGCTGGCCGAACAGTTTGATAACATTTTAAGCGGGGCATCAGCTATTCACCGGCAACAGGCAGTCTCAGCCTTAATAGCAGATCAGATTCCTGAAAAACTGGCACATTCATTGGCGAGTGTGGATCAGGTTTATGCGATGTTGGGGGTGATTTCAGCAGCGGCAAAAGTGCAAATTGAACCTCAACTTGCAGTGCAGGTCTATTTCCACAGCGGTGAGCAGCTCAGGTTATTTGATGTCACTAAGCAGCTTAATCTGCTACCCGTCGATAATAACTGGCAATCTCTTGCGCGGGAAGCGATGCATGATGATCTTGAATGGCAACAGATCCGGATCACCAAAAGTATATTGGAGATGCTAAAAGAGGGAACAGATTTCGCTGCAGCTTATGTTGACTGGCATTCATCAAATCATATTCTTTTTGAACGCTGGCAACGGATGGCGGATGCTTTAATGGCGGTCAGTGCTCCTGAATACAGTATGTGCCAGGTGGCGTTGCGTGAGTTGCTGGATCTGTCACAAGCTTAGTGCTAATAATTGTACCTGCCGTGGAAATCGTTCTACAGTTTCTATACCCGTTATCTTTCAACTTGCTTGATAACGGGTATCGACTCAATTCTGCTACCGATATAACTATTGGATAAATATCAAGGATAAAAAGATGAAAACGGTTTATTTTGTTCAGCATGGTATTGCGCACTCGACAGAGATTGATCCAAGCAGACCTTTAACAGATCTCGGCAAGGAGCAGGTTCGCCGGGTAGCAACTTATTTAAAAGATCATAATATTAAAATCGCTAAAATTTTTCATAGCGGGAAATTACGGGCTCAACAAACGGCATTACTATTTTCTGAAATATTAGCTGTGGATAACGTCGCAGCGATTAAAGGGATGGAACCGACCGACAGTGCAACGAAGTTGGTAGCACAACTCACGGAAGACGCCGTGATGTATGTCGGGCATCTGCCTAATCTTTGCAATACAGTCGGCCTGCTTATCAGTGGTAATAATAAACAGGTACTCAAATTTAAAAACGCCGCGGTGGCATGCATCGAAATAGATATCGAGGCCGCGAGTCTGCAATGGTTTATCACTCCCGAGATGTGTTAGTCAGTAGATATTAGTCCGGGAGATATAGCAGGGATAAGTGATATTTGTACTATCATTATCGGTAGTGATGCTTAAAGCCTTTAGGAATAGTGATTCTGAGTGGTGCTTTAAGCCTTCATTTCAGGTGAGATAGAACTTATGACTGCACCCGTAGAATCTACTGATATATTACCCGCGCACAAAACAATCCTCTCTGCAGTGGATCAAATCAAGCCGCTTGAAAAAAAGTTAGATAGCGCGTTTATGCTGATCATAAAAAGGTACGGCGACAAAGCGAATAAGATCAGGTACCGCTCGCACTCCCTGAAAGGGATGTTAGTTGCATTATCAATGGCAACGACGCTATTTATCGGTTTCAAGTTTCAAGATTGGCAAGTAGATTGGCTGCACGTGGCGCTGTTAGTCTGCGCAATTGCTACCGGGTTGTGGATTTTTGAAATATTTAAGGATTATCGCAGTGCCTGGCTTAATGCATTAGCGCTGCAAAATAACATCACAACACTTTATTCAGAGTATCAACTGGTCTTAGGCTGTATCACTTGTTTAGAAAGGGAATCGCTGTCCAGAAAGGAGTTGCTAACGGCAGAGCAGGTGTCAGTTCAATATTGGAACAGATTGCAACTACTGCTGAATGACATTGATCCCGCGATCTAGAGCACCATTTTCATGGAATACTTTTAATCCCGCAACACAGCCTGCTATTGCGCTTGTAATGCCAGTTTTTTCAAAATAAAGGCACAACCGACAAAGCCAAAGCTTGCCGTTACCATTGTCGATGCACCAAATCCGGTCGCACAATCCATCTTCATGTTGCCATCGGACTCTGATTTTTGCTGACAGACTTCACCATGCAGATCCGGATAACGTAACTGCTCGGTGGAGAAGACACAATCTACTCTGAACTTGCGCTTGGGGTTTTTACTGAAATTGAAAAAACGACGCAGTTCTGAACGTACTTTTGCCGCTAAAGGATCTTGTATCGTGCGGGCTAAATCAGTGACTTGAATTTGTGTCGGATCTAATTGTCCGCCTGCACCTCCACAGGTCAGCAGGGGATACTTATTACGTTTACAATGGGCAATTAATGCCACTTTGGCTTTGATACTGTCTATGGCATCAAAGACATAATCAAATTCACTTGATAAATATTCAAAGCAATTTTCTTTATCGATAAAATCGTCAATTAAATTTAATTTTATTTCCGGATTTATTAATCTGCAACGGGCGGCCATCGCTTCTATTTTTGTCTGACCAATGGTATCTGCTAAGGCATGCACCTGACGGTTGGTGTTAGTGACACAGATATCGTCCATATCAATCAGGGTGATTTGGCCGATTCCGGAA
>JBATHQ010000286.1:0-3351 GCA_049667005.1 Psychromonas sp. | reverse complement strand
GATCAATAGTAATGAAATAAGAGGCTAAGATTTACAAAAAATGGCACAATTTGGGCACAAGAGCGATTTTGTGCCCAAATTGATTTTTCTTGAGACAAAAAACAAACGGCAAAAAAAGTAATTTTATTTATAATAAATTAGCAAGAATGAAGAAAATTATTTATTGAAAGTATTTCTCGGGGAATTTTAAAACTGGATTTTACCGGGGAATGATACTTAGGTTTATCTTTAAAAAAAATTGGTTGTGAGAGCAATATTTTAACCTACGATTTTTCACTAGTGGATGAAAAAAACATTTATCATGGGGTTTACAAAAACTTAACCTAAAAGCTAGATTTACATATAAAATAGAAATCGATCTACTACGTTAGATAAATGCTTATCTGAACATGCTAGAGTTCTGCTCTACTAATTCGATGCTAATTAATTGGATTACACCTTATAATACGAACAGCACCATCCGTAAGGCGTACCCATTTTTATCAAGACTCAATTTATTGGAAATTATCTTTTATGAAATTAAAGCCATTTATCGCGATTATTTTTTCTATCTCGATGTCGTCTCACGCGGCACAAGAGTTAAATCAAACTGAGTTTACATTTGAAGACTTAAAAGCACTTGCAAAAGCCTCAGCTGAAAAACCTTATTCTGCAACGGTTGTTGCCGCACCTGAGTTGATAGATAAAATTGATTATGATCAACACTGGAAAATTCGCTTTAAAGAAGATCAAAGCTTATACCCTGATGGGAAAAACGCTCCGGTACAATTATTTTACCCGGGTCGATATTTCCCACAGCCAGTTGAGATTTATATCAGAGACGATGAAAATCTCGTTCATGATGTGCCTTTTAACAATGACTATTTTGATATGCCGTCCGATAGCCTTGCCCATGATTTACCTAAAGGATTCGGATTTGCAGGTTTTAGAATCATGCGCCCTGGTATGAAGCCGGATTGGGTGTCATTTCTTGGTGCATCTTATTTTCGTACCGATGGACCAGAAGGACAATATGGACTATCAGCCCGAGGCATTGCGATTAATACCGGCATGAACCAACCAGAGGAATTCCCTAGATTTAAAGCGTTTTGGCTTGGCCCAGCAGAACAAAAAGGGGATGACCTGTCTGTTTGGGCATTACTTGACGGCCCATCAATTTCTGGTGCTTATCGTTTCGGCTTAGCTAAAGACAACAAACGAGCCAAAGGTCATATTACTTCTGTTGAAGCCCATTTGTACATGCGAGACGATGTTGAACGTTTGGGTATAGCACCATTAACAAGTATGTATTGGTACTCAGAAAAAAATAAAACCATTGCTAAAGACTGGCGTCCTGAAATTCACGACAGCGATGGATTAGCCATTCAAACTGGATCAGGTCAACAGATTTGGCGACCACTTAATAATCCTCAGTCGGTGTCAACAAATAGCTTTATAGATGAGAATCCGAAAGGATTTGGTTTAATTCAAAGAGATCGTGACTTCGACCACTATCAAGACGATGGCGTGTTCTACAATAAGCGTTCGTCTGCTTGGATTAAACCTAATGGAGACTGGGGTAAAGGTGCGGTTCAGTTAGTGGAGATCCCAACAATTGACGAAACGTTTGACAATATCGTTGCCTATTGGGTACCAGAAAAGCCCGCTCGTAAAGGCGATGTGTTTACCTTTGCTTATGATATTGAATGGCGTCCACTCGATCCAAAATCTAAAGAGTTAGCCAGTGTGGTTAGCACGAGACAAGGCATTGGCGGAATTCCCGGTCAACCTGTTCCCGAAGGTGTAGACAAAATGGTCATCGATTTTGAAGGTCCTGCATTAAAAGGATTGGATCGAGACATGAAGATCAAGCCGGTTATTGAAGCCAGTAACGGCGAAATTGTTGAGCCTATCGGTGTCTATCAAGTTGTAGGAACAGACCATTGGCGGTTAACGTTTGACTACAAACAAAGCAACAAAGATCCTGTAAGTATACGAGCGTATTTAACCAAGGAAGATAAGATCATCTCTGAAACATGGGTAAGTGATGCAAAGGTAAATATTAATAACTAAACGGGTTAAAGCCGCTGAAAAATCATTCAGCGGCTTTTTATTGTCCGATTTTGGCATCTTTGATTGATGGAGAAGTCGTGAAGTCATATAGAATAAGCAACACGGTTCAGATTGAGGGTAAGTAGAACAAACGTCTTTTTGATCTTAATGAAGCTACGAAAGTCAGATATTTCTCTCGTATACTCACCCGTTTTCACAAAATTTTAGGTAAAGGACAAGTGCGTCCCGCTGTTGTGCAAACCAGCTCTTAATTTTGCTTTTGTTTATGATCCGGAATGTCAGATACTAATGACTACCGTAACGCCTGTCTTGTATTTTGGGCCATGCTTGCTGAAGGTATGATTTCTAGCGATTTACGCTCGACCGGCAAAACGATCATACCCCAGTCCACTGATATCGATGGAAGGCGTTTCGTCACTGGCCAGTTCTGCCAGAACGGTTCCCACGGAGGGCGCTATCCCAAAGCCGTGACCGGAGAATCCGCACCCGAGAATCAACCCCGGAACATCCTCAACCTTGCTAAGAACGGGAACCTTATCCTCGCACCAATCGATTATGCCGACCCAGCTACGTACCACTTTCTCGTGTTTCATGGCAGGAATGTATCCAAGAATTCCACGGCATGTGTCCGCAGTGGCTTCTATAGGGGTATGGTCTGCAGCACTGCTGATAAGATCCGGATTCAGAGGTTTACCGCCACCGAAAACAAAGGAGCCGTGGGTTGTCTGGTGGCCATAAAAATCGGCCATGGCTGTGCCCAACATCTGATAAAACATGGGTGGCTGTGCATCGGTAATTAGAGTGTCTAGGGCAATCGCCTTCATAGGCACATCGACACCAACACTCTGAGAGATCGAACGACTTTCAAGACCCGCCGCCAGAATGATTCTGTCTGCTTCGAACACACCATCAGTGGTTACGACCTGACGTAACTCGCCTGCCACCATTTTCAACGACAGCACATGCTGCCCAGACAAAAAACAAACGACAAAAAATGTAATTTTATTTATAATAAATTAGAAAGAATGAAGAAAATTATTTATTGAAAGTATTTCTAGGGGAATTTTAAAACTGAATTTCAGTGAGGGATTTAATTTACGTTTTCGTTTAAAATAAATTGATTGCGATAGTAGAATTTAAACCTACTACCTTCGCCAGTGTTTATTAAGAGCTGAGCCCGTGAGCTTTTTCTTAAACTACACTATCAAAATTGGTTGCGAGAGCAGGATTTGAACCTACGACCTTCGGGTTATGAGCCCGACGAGCTACCAAGCTGCTCCATCTCGCGTCCGTATTGAT
>JBATHQ010000285.1:0-6752 GCA_049667005.1 Psychromonas sp. | reverse complement strand
TTATTATCTGCAGCCAACTCTTGTAGCCTGTTGTAGGCATCTCGTTCATTTATATTTTTTTGCTGCATCAGTAATCTTGTCGCACGCTTAACAAGCTTGTCCGTTTTTAACTGCTCTTTGGTTTTTTGTCGCTCATAACGAAGAGATTGATACTCGTTGAATTTGTTGCAGGCAGCGGAAATGCTACTTTTAAGCTCGTCAGGTTGAACCGTATTTCCCACATGGATACTGACATTCGCGTTAATCAAGCCTTGAACTCCTGCGGGTATCTCTCTCTCGCTAAAGAGCACAATAGGGAGTGCTGAGAATTGATTGATTTGTGCGAATTCACGCAGGTTTTTTTGCGTCAGCAGATCCACGACCATGACTAATATATCCGGCTTATATTGCCTAATTTTTTCGACTAGATTAACGCTTTCAGCAATCCTCTTTATCACTTTATAGTGACAACTCAAAAAGGCCTGAGTTAAAGTGGAAGCGCTTGACTCAACTTCGGCCACGATTAAAACAGATGATAAATTTTGAGAATTGATCCACCTGAATTGATCTGCTGAATTTTTTTTAACCACCTGATCCATGACCTTAACCTTAACAAGTTTTATGAAGCCAACCCTGAGAACATACTCTCACTTAACATAGCCTCAACTAAGCAATATAAATGCCAACTTATTTTAATTCTTTATTATCAACATGTTAACGTTTGCACCTTGTTAAGCCACATATAGGAGTGCACCAAAAATGTCAAATAATCAGCAAGGGGCACCAGAGAAGAGCATCTGTTAAGCTATTTAAAACTTAACACCGAGTCACTTTGATAAAAATATGCAGTGCTTGCAAAACACGCTGCTAACTTTTTTATTTTCATCTAACACTTTGTAAATATTGCGCTTAAAATTATTTTTGTGTTTTTATAAGTGCTTATAATTTAAGAACTTACAGTGGCGAGAGCCATTAACAGCAGCGGACGAAATAAGGATTTGCTACTAATTTCCAAAATCTGCTAATTTTAAAGAGCAAGCAGAGGAGTTCCTAATGGCCGTTCAAAAATATGTTGTTGCACTTGACCAAGGTACGACAAGCTCTCGCGCCCTGATTATTGACCACGATGCCAATGTCGTTGCCGTATCACAGCGTGAATTCAAACAGATTTATCCGCGGGCTGGCTGGATAGAGCATGATCCCCTTGAAATTTATGCCTCGCAAAGCTCGATTTTAGTGGAGATCTTAGCCAAAGCGGGTATCTGCAGCGAGCAAATCTCTGCCATTGGTATTACCAATCAGCGTGAAACCACCATTGTCTGGAATAAAGAAACGGGTAAACCGGTTTACAATGCCATCGTATGGCAATGTCGCCGCACTGCCGATATGTGTGAAACATTGAAAAAACAGGATGGGTTGGAAGCGTACATACGCGAAAATACCGGCTTAATGCTGGATCCCTATTTCTCCGCCAGCAAGATAAAGTGGATTCTAGACAATGTAAAAGGGGCGCGTAAAGATGCACAAGCCGGTAAATTACTGTTTGGGACAGTCGATAGCTGGCTGGTCTGGAAAATGACCCAGGAGCATATCCATATTACCGACTATACCAATGCATCACGCACCATGCTTTTTAATATCAACACATTACAATGGGATGAAAAACTATTGAACGCATTTTCTATTCCACGCTCAATGATGGCAGAAGTAAAAAGCTCTTCACAGGTTTACGGTAAAATGAACATTGGCGGCAATTCGGGAACGCGTATTCCAATTGCCGGGATTGCCGGTGATCAGCAGGCAGCATTATTCGGCCAGATGTGCGTCAGCAAAGGTCAGGCTAAAAACACCTACGGCACGGGCTGTTTTCTATTAATGAATACGGGGAAAGAAAAAGTCACTTCAAAAAATGGCTTATTAACTACCTTAGCATGCGGCCCTCAAGGTGAAGTATCCTACGCATTGGAAGGTGCAATATTTATGGCCGGCGCTTCGATTCAATGGTTACGAGATGAGATGAAGTTATTAAGCGATGCAAAAGACTCAGAATATTTTGCTACCCGGGTTGATTCAGCAAATGGCGTGTATGTCGTACCGGCCTTTACCGGCTTGGGCGCGCCCTACTGGGAACCTTATGCAAGAGGGATTATCGTCGGCCTCACCCGAGGGGTGAATAGCAACCATATTATCCGTGCGACCTTAGAAAGTATCGCTTACCAGACCCGTGACGTATTAGATGCAATGCAGTTTGATTCCGGCATTAAACTGGACTCATTACGCGTAGACGGCGGCGCAGTCAGTAATGATTTTTTAATGCAGTTTCAATCTGACGTCTTGAATGCCCGCGTACTACGCCCGGCGCTAACCGAAGTCACTGCATTGGGCGCAGCTTACCTTGCAGGATTAGCGGTCGGTTACTGGGATAATATTGATGAGTTAAGCGGTAAAGCCGTTATCGAACATCAATTTGAACCCGACCAGGATGATGCTAAACGTCAAAAACGTTACCGGGGTTGGGTGCGTGCGGTCAAATGTGCACAGGCCTGGGCCGCATTACATGAGCCGGATGACGATTAGCGGAAACAGAGCGTCCCTATAATCGAGCTTGTTTTATCTTTTTATCAATCGTCGTGAAACGACTTCGACGGTCGGGTTATAAATGCCCTGTGCGGCTAGTAAAGCAAGTTGCAGCGCTTTTTCGGCAATCACGTCCAACTGTTGCGGCAAAGACTGCACTTTAATGGGTAAAAAATCTAACAGACGATTATCACCAAAGGTTGCCAGTAGGGTTTTTTGCTGCAGATCCGGGTGTGCTAACAGACACTCCAGTACCCCTTCAAACAAGGTATAAGAAGTTATTAAAATCGCATCCGGAACCCCCCCTTGATCTACCCACTGCTGCGCTAAATACTGACCTTGCGCCATACTGAAATGTTCGCCATAGGCATATTTAACCTCAAGTGAGCCGTTATGCTTTGCCACCGCCGCTTTAAAACCTGCCTCACGCTCTTTGGAAACACCTAACTCCGGCACCGCACCAAGTAAACCGATACTGCTGATATTCTTTTCCAGCAGGGCTTCACATAACTGGTAAGCACCTTCCAGATCTTCACTGATCACACTGCTGAAAAACTCATCATCCATGCACCGGTCTATCGCCACTACCGGCACCCCTTTAGTCTGGATTTTACGGTAGAACTCATGGTCACCGGGCAACGCGCTGGCGACGATTAACACATCAATACCACGCCGAATAAGATTCTCAGCAACCAGCATTTCTGTCTGAATCTGATCATCAGAGCAACTGATAATTAACTGAAAACCGGATTTCCTCGCATCCCGTTCTAATAACTTGGCCAGTTTTGCATAACTGGAGTTTTCTAAATCAGGAATAATCAGACCGAAAGTGCGGCTGTTACCGGCACGCAGAGAACTCGCCGCATAGTTGGGTTGATAGTTATATTTATCCACAACCGCCATCACTTTCTTGCAGGTTTTCTCACTGATCCGGTATTTATCCGCTTTGCCATTAATGACATAACTGGCAGTGGTACGTGAAACACCTGCGAGCTTAGCTATTTCTTCTAATTTCATCAATAATCCAATTCAAAAGCAATTATCGAGATCCATATCACAATATCAATAACCGGCTAAAAAAAATACTATAAAGTCGTTGCAATCATAGCTGAAACGGTTCAGCATAGCAACTGAATCGTTTCAGCCAAAAGATGCAGCAATAGTTAAGCAATGATCGGGCAATTTACAGTAATACTGTGAAAAATACGGGGAAAATGCTATACACATCACGCAACCAACTGAAAATAGGCAGAAAACCTGATTTTTTATACTATTAAATTGCGCGAAAATGGACTGGATACTAAGCTCGAATTTCTGAACATTTTTTAACCACGGTCGTCTGCGTTATTAACGCACGACAGTAACTAACATTAGTAAGGTGCCCTGCATGTTATCAATCAATAACAACGATATTATTCTCTCGCAAGCAGCAGATAATAAACAAGATGCAATTAAATCTATAGCCAACAGTTTACGTGAAAAGGGTTATGTAGAAAGTGGTTATGTGAACGGCATGCTAGCGCGTGAAGCACAAAATACCACTTTTTTAGGCAATGGTATCGCCATTCCACACGGAACAAAGGATACGAGTGATCAAATAACACAAACAGGTGTTATTCTGCATCACTTCCCGAAGGGTGTGAATTGGGGAGATGATAATACTGTTTATCTTGCAATCGGTATCGCTGCAAAATCAGATCAGCATTTACAAATTTTAAAAATGCTGACTAAAGTGCTTTCAGCAGATGGTGTTGAGGAACAGTTAAGAGATGCAACGAATGCGGATACCATCGTTGATTTAATCACGGGTAGAGTACAAACTGAAATGCTGTTGACTGCCGATTTAATCGAACTGAATTCTCCAGCGGCAGATCTAAACCAACTGACAGCGGCAGCGGCAGCGTTATTAAAAAGTCAGCATGCAGTAAGTGAAACCTTTGTAAAAACAACGGCTGCTAACCAAGCTACTCATTTAGGACAAGGTCTGTGGTTAAGCGCAAGCAATCAAGGCGTTAACAAAACTGCCCTTTCTTTTGTGAGCGCTTCGCAAGCAGCACAAAACCAGGATAAACCTGTCAAAGGTTTAATATGCTTAGCAAGTAACAGCCAACTGCATTTAAAAACACTGGATCTTTTGGTTAACCTTATTGCAAAACAAAAATTAGAGTCATTCTTTAACTCCAACCAGCAACAAATCATCAACTTACTGACTAAAGAAGCCGTTGAAGGCAGTCAGGTAATCTTAACGATTAAAAACCCGCATGGTCTGCATGCCCGTCCAGGTGCAATGCTGGTTAATACCGCGAAAAAATTTGCAGCAACCATTCAAATGGCCCGAGCCGATGCGCCGGATAACGCGGTGAATGCCAAGAGCTTAATGAAGGTCATGACCTTAGGGGTCAAATTTAAAGACCAGTTACAGTTTACGGCACAAGGTGAAGATGCAGATGCAGCGCTTGCAGCTATTGGTCAGGCGATTGAAGAAGGTTTAGGAGAATCAATTCGATGAATAAAAATCTAAAGGTTGTTACCGTCACCTTAAATCCAGCATTGGATCTTACTGGCTCGCTTGAATTTTTACAAACCGGCACAGTGAACTTAATCGAAACCGGCAGTCTGCATCCAGCAGGTAAAGGTATCAATGTTGCTAAAGTGCTTGCTGAACTTGGTGCAAATGTCACTGTTACAGGTTTACTGGGTGAAAATAATCAAGCTAGCTTTGTACAGTTATTTGATTCGTTACAGATCAATGACCAATTCATTCGTGTTCAGGGTGATACCCGCATTAATGTAAAAATTGTTGAAAAATCGGGCCAAGTGAGCGACCTCAACTTTCCCGGCGTAACCATTTCAGAGGCTGAATTAGCCAAGTTTGAACAAACTTTATTCGAACTTGCCAAAACCCATGAGATCTTTGTTATCGCGGGGAGCTTACCTAAGGGCGTGACGCCTGAACAATGTGCGGACTGGGTTGCAGCACTGCAGAGAGCAGGTAAAAAAGTATTTTTTGATAGTAGCAATAAAGCATTGGCAGCCGGTGTAAACGCGCACCCTTACCTTATCAAACCAAATGATGAAGAGCTGAGCGCTTTACTTAACCTGTCATTAACAACGAATGATCAGATAAAAGATGCTGCGCAGCAGTTACATCAACAGGGTTGTGAAAATGTGGTGATCTCTTTGGGCGAGAAAGGCGTGCTGTGGCTTGACCAGGCAGGCTGGCTTAAATCAACACCACCGAAAATGGAGGTGGTTAGCACGGTTGGCGCAGGTGATACCTTAGTAGCCGGTCTTTGTTGGGGAGAACTCAACCAATGGGATAAATCACAACGTTTAAGTTTTGCCACCGCATTAGCAGCGCTTGCTGTGAGTCAAGTCGGCGTAGGTGTTGAAAACATTAACAAAGTTGAAGACCTGCAAAAAAACATACAAATCAGCCAAGCGTGATTAAGTCACATAATCACGTGGTATTAACTTTTAAATGAATGGTTCGCGAGGATATAAGAACATGAAATTAGCCATAGTAACAGCATGCCCGAGCGGCATTGCCAACAGCATCATTGCTGCGGGCTTAATTGAAAAAGCAATCTCAGAATTAAAGTGGGAAGCATCAATTGAATGCCAATCTACTGTCAAACCTGCAGATACGCTGACTCAACAACAAATCGATCAAGCCGATTGTATCATTGTTGCAGCAAATACCGAGGTGGATCTTGAGCGTTTTGCAGGTAAAAAAGTATATCAATCAGATATTGCACAATGCCTGGAAGATACTAAAAACTATTTAGAAAATGCAGTTAATAATGCGAAATTACTCGCACCAACAACTAAAGGGAAGACAACTATGCAAACAAGTAAAAAAATTGTCGCTATCACAGCTTGCCCAACGGGTGTGGCACATACATTTATGGCCGCAACCGCTTTAGAAGATAAAGCAAAAAGCCTCGGCTATGAAATTAAGGTTGAAACACGCGGCTCAGTTGGCGCTAAAAACCAGTTAACCGCAGAAGAGATCAGTGCGGCTGACTTAGTGATTATTGCCGCAGATATCGCAGTAGATTTAGCCCGCTTTGACGGTAAAAAACTGTATAAAACCAGTACCGGTCTGGCACTTAAAAAAACCGAACAGGAGATCAACAAAGGATTTTCTGAGGCGACTGTCTATCGTCACACGGGCGCCGCTACAAGTAGTAGTG
>JBATHQ010000284.1:0-2746 GCA_049667005.1 Psychromonas sp. | reverse complement strand
GTTGAGCAGTGGTTAAAAAATCGTTAGCAAGCACTATTTACACAGCTAATTTTTCCTCTCTTCACGATGACTAAAAATCGACTCCGATAACAGCGGCAACGACCTCACCAAACACGTCACCAAACGCCCGCGTGGTAAAATTTTTGCCTCCCCGCCTTATTTAGTTGCTGTTGATTTTGCTATGCCGGCCAGCGCATTTTCTACTTTCGATAAAACCTCTTCGCAACCCGTTATATTATGCCTTTTCTCTAAGTACCTTGGATCGTTATAGGATATCCAAACCTTACCGTTAGCATCTTCCCAGATTAATGCTTTTTGGGGTAGGTCAATAGCAACGCTTTGCTGACATTGTATTAAAGGGCTCCCTACCTTTGGATTGCCGAAGATTATTAACTCTGTATCCCGCAGTTCGATACCTACGTTGCTGGCTCCTTGAGCATGATTTATCCGATTGAAGAGAGTCATCCCTTTCTCTTTCAGGATGATCTCCATACGATCTGCAGTTTCTTTTACAGTAAATGCACTTTCGATATCAACCACGCCCTCTGCTGCCTGCGCAGGGATTGCAACGGATAATATAAACAGTGTTGAAATAATTAATTTTTTCATTGTTTTCTCCTTAAGTCGGTCTAGTAACCTGTGAAGTGAGATGGGGCAACGCCTTCTCTTTGGGATGCTTCGCATACCCGCGAATTATGAAGGTTAAAGAAATCCTCTCTTGCTGTAAGAGTGTAGCACCTACCGGCCGATGCTTCTGCTATTGTCAACGGTTATAGCTGGCTGCTGATATTCCGCTACCCTCGAATCGCAGAATAGAAAATAAAAAACGCTCGAAAGCCACGTTTATCAAACAGATACAACCTGATTTTTACCCCCTTTTTTTGCTTCGTAGAGGGCATCATCGGCGCGGCTTAAGATCGAGTCGATTGTATCCATTGAATTGAGCATGGTAAGACCAAAACTGGCAGTGACCTTTTTATCTGTCAATTTAGATAACAGCGGATCTTGTTCGATAGCTGTTTTCAGCTTTTCAGCAATGATTTTTGCATCTGCCAGCTTGGTATCAATTAACGCAACAATAAACTCCTCCCCGCCCCATCTGCTTTTAATATCCGTCTGGCGAAGATTATTCTGCATAATTTCAGCAATACGTATAAGTACTTTATCGCCAGTTTGATGACCTAATGTATCGTTAATCATTTTGAAATCATCCAAATCAAAAAAGAGTAGGGATAGATCACTATCTCTGCGCTGGTTTAATAATAAAAAATGCTGCAGCTCTTCATTAAATACGCGGCGGTTTTTCAACTTAGTCAAATCATCATATTGGGCAAGATTGTGCAAATTCCGATGATGATTTTTGATCGTTTGCAGGATTAAGAAGGCGATTAACAGTGTGGCAAAAAATGAGATTAGCAGATTGAAATAGAATGTCTTTCTTACCTCTTGGGTAAATCCAGACAGCTTCGCTTCCACAACCAGATAAAGATCCAGTTCTGGAATATATTTTGTGTTTATCAAATACTCTTCACCGGCTCTTGTATAATCAAATACTCTACTCTCATTAGTAAGAATAAGATCCCGCAGGGAGTTTAATTCAGGCACATCATCGATATTCTTTAATGAATTCACGCCATGCTCATAGAGAACAACTTCGCCCTCTTTATTAAGAAAATAAACATTGAAAAAATATTTTTGTCGAAAATATTTGAGCATATCGTTTACGTACGAAATTTTCAGTCCGATCCCTGTCGTACCTATCATATGATACTGTTCATCATAGATTTTGTGGTTGATGAACATCATCATTCCATCATCAATATACTCATTGAAATCGAGGTTAATTTCATGGACATCCGGATTTTTCATAAAGTTGAAATACCAGTTATTATTGGGATTTCCCTCCACAACCTGCTCTAACAGACCTTCCGGGGTGTAATAATTTCTGGTTTTTTCAGAGACAAGAAAGGTCACAAACATCTTATATCGGTTTTTAATCGTTTCCAGATAGGTTGATATTTTGTCAGCGTCATCTTCATTATGAATCAGCCAGTCTCTGAGAAAAGTATCCTGAGCCATCATAGAGGCAATAAGATTCGGTTCAATAATATGTTTCTGAATTTCCGTATAGATATTATCGACGGTTAACGGTAAAGAGCGTTCTCTGAGCTGCACTTGTGCAGACTTGAGGGAGATCTGATAATTCACAACAGAGATAATAAGTGACAGTGTGACCAGCAAAAAAGTGACAATAGCCACAATGTTATACCTAAACTTCATGAACTCTCTTCCTAAAAATATTCATATGCTAACATCCTGTTTTGAATGCCGTGGAGACCAGTCGCAAAGTGCCGGCTCTTTGCGTTGTTTATTTTTCAGCTTGTTGAACAACCATGTTGCAACACACTCAGTGCTTAATCCACCATGCAGATAAAGGCAAAAAACAATTTATTTTACTTGATATCTGGATCGAAAACTTATCTTATCGCATAAAACAACCAAATCAATCTGCTATCTATCAAGGTTGGGATCAAGCCTTTATTAACTTGGGTCCTTAAATAAGGGCCTAGGGTTTATCAGAAGGAGGGGATTGTTGTGGATCTTTACCATCCTCCTCGATATCTATTACGGGGATCTCCTCATCGGTCAATGCACGGCGAAAGATTTCCTGCTTAGCCTGCAACCCCTCACCTTTGCCATAAGGTATAAAAAACAGATCCCGCTGATTTGGATGCAGCAGTTTGTT
>JBATHQ010000283.1:0-2297 GCA_049667005.1 Psychromonas sp. | reverse complement strand
GCTTCATTTATTCCAAGTTTCTTCCCTGAAGGAACGAAATTGGGCGTCGACGCAGACTTCTTCTACTTCCCTGCATATGCTTCTAAAGACTTAGGTAAACCTGTTCTTGGTGCGGGAACAATGTGGGGCATCACCAAAGACTCAAAAGCGGCACAAGCCTTTATTAGCTTCTTGCAAACCCCTATCGCCCATGAAATTTGGATGGCTCAATCAGGCTTCTTAACACCTTATAAAGGCGTTAATATCAATGCTTATGGTAATGAGACGCTCAAAAAACAGGGGGCAATTTTACTTGATGCAACCACTTTCCGTTTCGATGGCTCTGACTTAATGCCTGGTAAAATTGGCGCGGGTGCTTTCTGGACTGGGATGGTTGATTACACGGGTGGAAAATCAGCCAAAGAAGTAAGCGATTATATTCAGACAACTTGGGATGCACTTAAATAACGCTCCTCTTTGTAAGCCAGTGTTACGCTGGCTTACTTTTTTTGTATTGAAAGATGTGTGAGGTTCACGCAATGGAACAACTATATTACTCCCTAATTGTTATGCTACTTGGTGTTTTGGGTTGTGTTTTTTACTTTGTGGGTAGCAACTGGTTGCTGATCATAATGTTCCCAATCAAGCATGTTTCCACAGATAAAATGGCAAAAAACATCCGCAGAGCGGCGGCCATTCGGCCTTGGCTCTTTTTAGGTCCTGCGCTGTTTTTCTTAGGTTTATACCTTGTTTATCCTGTTTTTGATTCCGTTTATCTCTCATTACATGGCAGAAGTGGCGAAAACTTTGTTGGATTGGATAACTATCAATGGCTACTAAACGATAGCGAATTTCGTGAGAGTTTAATTAACAATGTGTTGTGGTTATTAATTGTGCCTGCTTTATCTACTTTTTTTGGCTTGGTTATTGCCGCGTTAACGGATCGTATTCGTTGGGGAAATATAGCTAAAAGTCTTATCTTTATGCCGATGGCTATCTCCTTTATTGGTGCTTCTATTATTTGGAAATTCGTGTATGACTACCGTGCGGAAGGATCTGATCAAATTGGTCTGCTCAATGCGCTGGTTGAATACTTTGGCGGCACACCACAGGCTTGGATTACTATCCCTTTTTGGAATGATATTTTATTAATGGTGATTCTAATTTGGATTCAAACTGGTTTTGCGATGGTTATTTTATCGGCAGCATTACGTGGCATTCCAGAGGAAACCGTGGAGGCTGCGGTATTAGATGGTGCCAATGGCGTGCAAATTTTCTTTAAAATCATGGTGCCACAAATTTGGGGTTCGATTGCGGTGGTATGGACCACTATTACTATTTTAGTACTCAAAGTCTTTGATATTGTATTGGCCATGACCAATGGTCAGTGGGACACACAGGTACTTGCGAATATGATGTTTGATTGGATGTTTAGGGGCGGCGGTGACTTTGGTCGTGGTGCAGCGATTGCTGTTATTATTATGATCGCAGTTATCCCGGTAATGGTATGGAATGTGAAACAAGCAAATGCACAAATGGAGGGGCGTTAATCATGGCGAACAATCAAAGTTCAGATAATTCGTTATCTAATCGTCTCATGTTAAGCCTAAATCAGCTAAGACGTTCTCCGCTGATGTTATTGGTGCATTTATCCGTTCTTCTGCTGGTCATATTATGGACGTTGCCAACTGCAGGTTTGTTGATCTCCTCATTTCGCGATAAAGATCAACTTGCCGTGAGCGGCTGGTGGACGGCACTTTCTTCATCAGAGCAAAATTTAATCGGTAGAACAGCGGCTCCGGATCAACAAACATTACTTGATGGTAAATATGTTTTAACGGGGGAGATAGATGATTTTAATAAAGAAGATTCGATTTTAAGATATGGCTGGCAATCGAGAGAGCCTGAAGCTTATCAAGTGGGCTCTATTGCAGATATGGGAGATGGCAGTACGTTAATAGTTGAAAGTGATGGTCAATACACGATGACTTCATTAACACCTTTTAGCGGAGGTCGTGGCAAACGCATATTTTATACCGAATTGGCGTCGCCTAAATTCTCTCTCGGGAATTATAAAGAAGTATTGAATTCTGAAGGCATTGGCCAATCATTTATTAATTCTTTGACGGTGACAATTCCGGCCACAGTGATCCCAATTTTGATTGCTGCTTTTGCGGCTTATGCACTCTCTTGGATGCGCTTGCCTGGTCGTGGCGTATTAATTGCTCTGGTCGTGGCTTTATTGGTTGTCCCTTTGCAAATGTCATTGATTCCACTGCTGCAATTGTATAACAGCATCGGTACTTTTTTTGCTGTTC
>JBATHQ010000282.1:0-2354 GCA_049667005.1 Psychromonas sp. | reverse complement strand
CTGTTAGCCCCCGTTTTAGCACTGCTGTCACCATTCAAGCGCTGCTCGGTTGATTGTACTTTTTTATTTTTAAGCGGAAAAGTGATGCTGTCGTTATCAATCTCGTAGATAAAAAATTCCGTTGGTTTATTACTTGATTTTTTAACGTTATATTCCCGGTTACCAATCACAATATTAGTATCTGTAATGGTCGTTGCCCAGGTATTATAGAGTACATCACCTTCATCACTTGCGCTTTCGATATCTCTAGCAGCATCGGTTAATTCTGTCGGAGCGCCATAACTACCAGAATCATCCGGTGTCATAATAATCGCGCGCTGACGACCACCCGTCGCTGCATCAGAATATTCAAATGTAGAGACACCGACTGCAATTCCTGATGCATTTATATCTAAGGCGCTGGCACTGTAAGTAATATCGGAGCTAGCATTGTCTTCGTTATCATCAAGCCACTCAGTTGCTAATGCAAAACCACTGATAGTCTGTGTCGTGTCTGTTAACCCGTTGACATCCCAAGCCCAGGCCTGAGTATCAAAACCTGAGCAGTAAACTAAGTTATTGAGTGTACCGATCTCATCATCATTATAATCATCCAGACCATAACAATAATTGAAATAATCCTGGACATCACTACTATCATCATCTTCCGGAAGAGATACACTGCTTGCCCCCACCACTAAGGTTTTTGAAGTCCCATCCGCATAAGTAACCTTTTTCATCTTATAAGCACTGCTGAAACCGCCGTTAGCATCATCTGCATCTGAATCATCAGTGTCTTCATAAAAATCAGGTAATAATGATGTAACCTCAGCGCTGCCTTGGTATTTTATAAATGCGCGGCGCACAAAATCCCGATCAGTAGAACCTTCATAACTTGCTGAAGAATAACCGACAACAAATTGATCCTCACCACTGTCTCCAAAAACATCGGTCACCTTTACATCTGTATCATAATTACCCGATGAATCAAAAGGGAATAACATCGCATCGCTGGAAGTGATGGTAATGGTATCATCATCTGAGTCTTCATCATCACTGGTAGAGAACGCATTACCCATCATGTAGCTTTCATAGCCACCATCTTGCGCATAATACTGTGCATCACGCCATGCTTGGTAAGCATTTTCATAACTGAGATCGCCAGATGTTTGCGAGCCAGAAAATTCAAGGTCACAGTTTTCATCGTCATACTGACATTTACGATTAAAGGTAAAGGGTAAACCCAGGTCAATATCCTGCGACAATGAAGCCTTCATCGAATAGGTGCCGATTAAAGTGCCGTCATCAGACATGGCGGAAGGATATGGTCCGTATGAGGCCCCTTCTGCAGCAACACTTATCTCTTCAACATCATAATAGGGAACAGTTGCCGCCCAACTGTTTCCAGCTGCTAATAAGGCTACTCCCGCTAAGGTAACTTTATATTTCATTTAATTGTTTTCTCCATTATTTTGCATTGCTTCCAACTCTTCCCAGCGCATAAATGTTTCTTCTAATTGCAGTTCGGCATTTGCGAGCTCAGCCAAGAATTTATCCGCGTCTTTTTTATCTTTAGTAAAAAATTCAGGTGTATTAATTGTCTCCTGCAACGTTTCTACTTTTGTTTCCAACTCTTCCAGTAAACGAGGCAAACCATCAAGTTCAAGTTGTAATTTATAGGATAATTTTTTCTTTTTTACCGTGTTAGCGGCTGCCGGTTGAACTTTAGGCTGTACATTGCTTTTTTTAACCGCGATATCAGGCTGACGCGCCGTTTCGCTTTGCGCTTTATGGCGCAGCGCGTCACTATAACCACCGACAAACTGCTCGACATTGCCATTACCGTCAAAGAACCATGTGTTAGTTACTGTATTGTCAACAAAACTACGGTCATGACTGACCAATATCAGGGTTCCCTGATAATTTGCCAAGAGCTCCTCTAATAATTCCAACGTTTCGACATCAAGATCATTGGTAGGTTCATCGAGAATTAATAAATTACTGGCTTTTAAAAATATCTTCGCCAGTAACAGACGGTTTTTCTCACCACCGGATAACGCTTTTACCGGCGTACGGGCACGTTGCGGATGGAATAAAAAGTCCTGCAGATAACCTAAAACATGACGTTTTAGCCCGTTTACTTCGACCTCTTGCTTACCTTCCGCCAAGTTATCCATCACCGATTTTTCCGGATCTAAGGTATCTCGGTATTGATCAAAATAGGCAACATCGAGTTTTGTACCGCACTTAATTTCACCGGAATCAGGTTGTAATTGACCGAGTAACAATTTTAATAAGGTACTCTTACCACAGCCATTTCTACCCACTAAAGCAATTTTGTCTCCGCGCATAATGGTGCACGAAAAATCGCGGAC
>JBATHQ010000281.1:0-1503 GCA_049667005.1 Psychromonas sp. | reverse complement strand
ATGCATTTTAAATGCCACTTTAAGTTTTGCTTTTTGATAATAAAAATTACAGCGCTCGCGGTTTGATTAAAATGGGGAAATATAACGCCACAAAACAACCATAACCGATAACCCAAAAAACAATTGCGCTGGTCATCACGTGGTTATAGTTAGTCAACCAGTAAAGCCCGAACACTCTGCTGATAAAGGCTAGAATGATTGCCATAAATGCGATTGTCATCACTTTTCCCACCACAATGTTTCTGCCGGTATGGCCCAAAGAAACGCGTGAGATCATTGCCAGAATCATGGTTGCCATGCCGCCGACAGTTAAGGTATGAATCGCCTGGGAGTGGCTGACAAGGGGAGAGATCTCAGACAAACCAAACATAAACAGGCCTAGCGCAATACACCAATAACTGATATGCAGAGACCAGACTAACGGCGTTTTCAGCGTTACCCAGATCTTCCAGCGGAACACACGTACAGTATGGGTAGCAGCGGCAACAAAAAAGATAATGGCGGTGACGATTGTTGGTAATTCAATTAGTTTAAAACCACTTAAGACGGCTAACAGGATACTGCCCGTTGCAAGGTGCTCTAACCACATGATTGCAGGTACACGAGGTGTACGGGTACCGTTGGCGGTAAACATCGGGAAGACACGGCCGCCCATAATACACATCACTAAGGTCACCAATAATACCATCGCGCTACTGGCTTGAGTCATTAACGGATAGTTTTGCGTGGCTACACTGTAATGCATCACTGCATTGCTGCTAGCCATAATCAATAAGATCGGTATAAACATAAAGTTTCGCCACATTTTTACTTTTATAATCGGATAAGCGAGTGCCAGCGCCGACACCGGTAAAAAAGCAAGATCTACGCCGGCGATAAGCATTTGGGGAAGGGTACCTGGAAAGAAAAATAAGACTCTGGCGGTAAGCCACAATATTACTAATAGCAGTAATCCGGTTCCGTTTAAGCTGCGTACTCCGGTCCAGTTTTGTACTGCCGTTAATAAAAACCCGACAATAACAGCTGTTACAAAAGCGAATAACATTTCATGTATATGCCACCATAATGAACCGCCGTACAAGTTTAAAGTAAGATCTCCGGTTAACAGGCCGTTCCACAGAAGCAAGGCAACAATACTGAATAGGGAAGCGAGTAAAAAGAAAGGACGAAACGCAATCTCTAAAAATGCGATGCCTTGTTGGGTTGGGGGGGTATTACCTTTCGCGTTGCTAATATTAATCATATTCAGGTTCTCAAAAAAAGGGGTGAAGTCATTTGCTTGGTTTTACTGGCGAAAAATTTCCACCGATGATGCGCCGCTACTTAGCAATGCGCCTAATGCTTGCTGCTGGTCGGCAGCCACTAAATCGTTTAAAGTATATTTGTCGAGTGTTTTGAAAAAACTCTCCTGCGCTTCGGCAAAAATGCCTTTTAGCTGACAACTTGGTGTGATCACGCAGTGATTATTATCACCAAAGCATTCAACTAAGTTATCTTTGTCTT
>JBATHQ010000280.1:0-2383 GCA_049667005.1 Psychromonas sp. | reverse complement strand
GCTTTCTGAATGTATTGCGGCAAAAACATCGTGTTCATCGAACGCCAAAATTTTAAGCTGCATCTGTATTGACATTATTTTCCTTATCCTGCTGTTGCGCGCTCGGCTCTTCGTGCTTCTCTTCTTTGTTATGCGCTTTAATCTCATCTACCGCACCGATCATATACAGTGCGCTTTCTGGATATATTGCGGCAAAAACACCGTGTTCATCGAACGCCAAAGTTTTGAACTGCATCTGTGCTGACATCATTTAACTTGCTCCGGTTGCTCTGCGTGTTTCACCTCTTTGTTGTGCGCGTTGACCTCATTTCTGTGTGCTTTGACCTCATCCACCGCGCCTATCATATACAGTGCGCTTTCTGAATGTATTGCGGCAAAAACATCGTGTTCATCGAACGCCAAAATTTTAAGCTGCATCTGTATTAACATTATTTTACTTGCTCCGGTTGCTCTGCGTGTTTCACCTCTTTGTTATGCGCTTTAATCTCATCTACCGCGCCGATCATATACAGTGCGCTTTCTGGATATTCGGCAAATTCATCGCTTAAGATCCGCTCACAACCGTCCAGAGCATCTTCCAGACTGACTAATCTCCCCTTTAGTGAAGAGAACTGTTCAGTGGTAAAAAAGGGCTGGGTAAAAAAACGCTCCAGACGACGCGCCCGTCCCACCAATTTGCGATCTTCAGCAGTCAACTGCTCCAGACCGAGCATGGCGATTATGTCTTTAAGATCGTCATATTTCGCAAGTGTACGGCGAACCTCCTGGGCAAGGTTATAATGGCGTTCGCCGATAATACTTGCCGTGGCCATTTTAGAACCGGACTGCAGAGGATCGATGGCCGGATAAAGACCTTCGCTGGCACGCTGGCGTGACAGTACAATAGATGCCGAAAGGTGTGAAAAAGTATGTGCAGCCGCGGGATCGGTAAAGTCATCAGCCGGCACATAGACCGCCTGAATAGAGGTGATTGCACCATTGTCGGTATTGGCGATGCGCTCTTCCAGACTGGATAGCTCAGAGCCCATGGTCGGTTGATAACCCAAACGTGATGGCATTTGCCCCATCAGTGCAGAGATCTCTGCGCCGGCCTGAATAAAACGGAAAATATTATCGATCAGTAATAACACGTCGCGACTTTCATCGTCCCGGAAATATTCCGCCATGGTCAAAGCCGCATGCCCGACACGAAAGCGGGCACCCGGCGGTTCGTTCATCTGCCCGAAGATCATCACCATATTAGACAAAACATCCGCCTCTTTCATCTCCCGGTAAAGCTCCTCTCCTTCGCGGGAACGCTCACCGATACCGCAAAAAATACTGATACCGTGATGATGGTTGATCATGTTATGGATCATCTCGCTCAGTAATACGGTTTTCCCCACTCCCGCTCCGCCGAACAACCCGGCTTTTCCGCCACGCTCAAGAGGCGCTAAAACATCAATCACTTTAATACCGGTGACAAAAATTTCCGATTGGGTAGAACGCTCACCCAGCGTTGGCGGAGCACGATGAACGGAACGCCACTGCACATCCGTTAAAGGTGGTCCGTTATCGATGGTATTACCGAAAACGTCAAACATGCGCGCGACAATGGTTCTGCCAACGGGCGCCGTTAATGGTCCACCGCTGTCTTCTACGCGTATTCCGCGTGCGAGTCCCTGCGTCGGGGTTAGCGCAATGCCCCTGACAACTTGCGCATCACGTTGTGCCAGCACCTCAATAACAATCTCACCCCCCTCAACACGCAGCAAACTGTGAATAGGCGGTAAATAATCATCGAAACGGACATCCACAATACTGCCTCGTACCGAAACAACGACGCCGTAATTTACTGCATCTGGTTGATTTTTATTCTTGATCATGTTTCGACCAACTTATCATAAAGAAGTTTAAATCATTAACCATAGTGAAAGGGGGTAACAGAGCTTGCACACTGAACTGCTAAAGAGGAGCGGTAAAACAAACTCATTAAAATAATCATAGAACGGGTATGAGGATAAATCCATCTGTGCAGAGGCGCGCTAAGGCGTTATTAAAAGTGTAGGAATAAAAGCGGTTGTTAAATTGTTCCAGGCTCAATTTAACCTCTCAATTCAACAGCAATGAAAAAGACCAAATCCCTACACTTAAATAGATAATCTAATTAAAAGAATTTACGCTTAAAAGCTAATTGCTTTACGTACTTTTTTGGCTTTAGCCGGATCTGATTTTTTTACCTGTTTACTCTCTTGTTTATTCTTCTGCTGAGCATCTTCAATATACTGATCTTGTCTTACCACCTCATAATCGTCTGTTTGACCTTTTAAGACGATTTGATAGTGCAGATCATTAAAAGTAATCAGATCTCCCGCATACACTTTTTTACGTTTCTGCGTCTCAA
>JBATHQ010000279.1:0-2427 GCA_049667005.1 Psychromonas sp. | reverse complement strand
TTAAAGTGTTTTGCAAGAAACAGCCTCTGCAAGGCAAACAACAGGCTTAACTTGCACAGCGTTTTACCCGCAAAATAAAGAGATTCAAACAATGAAGTCCACTATATTCCCCCCTATTATGCTGATGTCCTTTACCTTAATCGGTTGTAACGAATCCACATCAACGCTTGATAACCAAGCAATAAATCACAGCACAGAGATCAAACAATTAGTGAGAAGCAGTTTAATCGGGGAATATACCAGTCCGCTTAACTTTGCTAACCCCTATCCAAACGTGCCCGCGCAGTGCTATACCGAAACCAGTAACGGTCGCCAAAATGCCTGTCTATTTTGCCACAGCAACGGCTTATATAATGCGGGCGTAGGCAATAACAATCCGCAGGCGGGTGCCATTGAGATCGTTAATTTTCAAATTGATTACGGCTTTGATCCGCTCAGCACCACCGCACCTTATGCCAGTATCAACCGTTGGGAAAATACCCTTTATCCGCAAAAACTGGCTGCACAAGTCACTAAACTCGGAATCGATACAGCGCAATGGAATATGCAAGATTACATTCGAAGCGACAATTGGCAGGCCGCCTATGATCAACGACTTGGCTCACCCAAAGATTGGGATTCCGGCTACGATCACGCGATGCGTCTGTTTCCGGGATTAAATCCATCCGACCTGCCAGCCGACGATGATGGCTTTGTTCGCACAAAACATGCTCAAAATACCCTCTTCAATGATAATTTCGGCGGTATCACCGGGTGGCGCGCCATTAATTTTATGCCATACGGCATCTTTACCCCGATTAACGGCTCGGTATCTGGTATCTACATTCGCCTGCCAAAGAAGTTTATACAAACTGCACAAGGTGAATTTGACCTCAGTATCTATGTGCAAAACTTAACCCTATTAGAGCAGGCCATTAGCAACCAGCCGGCGCTTTTGAAAAACACCCATTACCTGGGCGCAGCAGCAGATGAAGAGATCATTTTAGGTGTTTACCCGAAGGGGACTGAATTTGCCCATCCGCTTCACTACGTGGATACCGATGCAGACGGCATCAGTGAAGTAAGTGACTTTCCCGGGACGCGATCGCAACATGTCAAAGAGATCCGTTATATGTACAAATATGAAAACCATGATCCAATGATGGCAACCCCCGGCGAAGGTAAAGGTGACAGCATCTATGGACGTGATGATCAAGGCTGGGTGAATAATGGCGCAGGCTGGATTTTGGCCGGATATATTGAAGACTCAGCAGGTCAACTTCGCCCGCAAAACCGCGAAGAACTGACCCAATGTATTGGTTGTCATTCCGGCTACAAAAGTACCGAGTTTCCCAATTTTAGCAGCGGCACCGGCAACACCGTCGACAGCACATGGGCATTTCCGCGCAAATTACCCGGGGCAAGCGGTTGGCAGGAGATGAACTATCTGGGTTATCAAAAAGACCAACGCGCTGAATTTGCAGGCGTTATATCCACCCACTCCGAACCGCTTAACCGTTCAGCAGATCAAGGTGAGTTTGGTCTGTTTTTACAATATGTCGTCGGGGCAAGCCTTTACGGCGATATGCCGGAACAGTTTGAAAACAATTTTGAAGCGTTGATCACTATCGGCAAAGGCTACGAGCAAAACTGGCCTGCACTGGATACAACCTCAGCCGAGGGATTTGATTTAACCAGTAAAGCAAGACAGTCGCTGTTAAGAGCATTCGTCAAAAAAGGCGACTACTTGAGCGCAGATGGTCAGATCAAAGCCTTCCTGTTGTACCCGACAAAAGATAATGCTTTAGAGGCCGCACGTCGTTACAGACAAGTAGTTGCTACCCAACGCTACCAATTTGGCAAAGATGTCTTTAGCAAAACGCCTGTGACTTATAAACACTATCGTCTACCTGGACAGGAAGCCTTGAAAATAGACGGGTCAGCTTACCAGTTGGGAGAAGTGATAAGCGAACGTTCCGTGCAACTTGTTGAGCCCACTCGCTTTGATTATCGTGCGGGAGACAGCATAACGCTGATTGAAAAAGAGTTAGATTTTGCAGATGGCGGTACGTTTTACCCGGAATATATACCCTATTTAAAGCAGGAGTAAAACTATCTGAAAGGCCAACAAAACCAGCCCCGAAAGAATTTGGGGTGCGCCCTTCAGATGGAGTTCTTAAATCTTATATAAGGGCACATTGAGATCCTCAAAGTCTTTTATTGAGGATCTCGTCAAGTTTATGGTGATTTTCACTGTATAATTCAATGATAAAGCAATCGCAGATACACCATCCCCCCTCTTTCCAACTTTTATCTTTTATCTTTTACCCTCATCAACAACCTCGAACTCAGCTTCTATTATGCTGTCATTCGAATTTTTACCTCTTTTAATATCAGAATAGTAATGATTATTGTGTATATGTTCTTGTATTTTTTTCTTAAATAACC
>JBATHQ010000278.1:0-4328 GCA_049667005.1 Psychromonas sp. | reverse complement strand
AATAGGCGTATAACTTAGCAACACCATAGGGAGAGCGAGGATGAAAAGGTGTCGTTTCACTTTGCGGGGTTTCCTGCACCTCTCCATAGAGCTCAGAAGTCGATGCCTGATAAAATTTAGTTTTTTTATCCAAGCCTAAAAAACGAATCGCTTCCAGCAGACGCAGTGTGCCAAGAGCATCAACATCGGAGGTATATTCAGGGCTTTCGAATGAAACTGCAACATGAGATTGAGCACCAAGGTTATACACTTCATCGGGTTGAACTTTATTGAGAATACGCGTTAAGTTAGAAGAATCAGTTAAATCCCCATAATGCAGAAACAACTTTTGATTTTGCTGAAAATTATCCTGATAGATATGGTCAATACGCTCGGTATTTAAAGATGAAGAGCGGCGTTTAATACCATGTACCTCGTAGCCTTTTTCAAGTAAAAACTCGGCAAGGTATGAGCCATCCTGTCCGGTAATGCCAGTTATTAATGCAACTTTATTGGTGGTCATAGATTAATTCCATTATTTGATTTTTTTCTGCTCTTAACACTTTTAATAACGCTTTGGTTTTCTCCTGCATCAAAGCGACATCACCTTTCGACTCGACATTCAGTCGCAGTAATGATTCAGTATTCGACATGCGCAGATTAAAACGCCACTCGCCTTGATTCTCTTTAAACGACAAACCGATACCATCCGTTTGATCAATATCAACAGCCTGTTCTTTGTATTTATTGAGCACTCTGTGCATTGCTGCAGCAGGATCAACAAGTTTCAAATTAATCTCTCCAGAGCTCGGAAAAGCGCTAATTTGCGCCTTGAGCATAGATGATAATTTACTTGATTTGACGGATAACAACTCTGCGATTAATAACCAGGGGATCATACCACTATCGCAATAGGAAAAATCACGAAAATAGTGATGGGCACTCATTTCACCACCATAAATAGCATTTTCTTCACGCATTCTTTCTTTAATAACAGCATGCCCGGTTTGGGACATCACTGACGTCCCGCCACCTTGTTGAACTATTTGCTCTGTATTCCAAAACAATCTTGGATCATGGATAATTTTAGCTTTAGGCGACTTCTGCAAAAATGCCTTCGCTAATAACCCAACAATGTAATAACCTTCGATAAACATCCCGGTTTCATCGAATAAAAAGCAGCGATCGAAATCGCCATCCCATGCTATCCCCATATCAGCCTGATGCAGACGAACGGCATTAGCCGTATCTTCTCTATTTTCAAGCAATAACGGATTTGGGATACCATTCGGGAAAGACGAGTCGGCATCATGGTGAATTTTAATAAACTCAATTGGAATTGATAATGCTAGAAAGCGTTGCTCTAATTCATCAATCACATGCCCTGCAGCACCATTGCCAGAATTTACGACCAACTTTAATGATTTAATATTACTTGGTTTAATATAACTAAGCAGGTGCGAAACGTAGGCAGCTAATGTACAAGCTTTTTTATATGACCCGCGTTTAGACAGATCCACTTTTTTAAAGTTATTCTCTTCTACTAAACTCTGTATCTCTCGTAAACCTGTATTCTTTGAAATAGGCTTGCTTTGTTCTCGGACTAATTTCATCCCATTATAATCGATTGGATTATGCGAGGCTGTTACCTCGATGCCACCCTCGACATCTAAAAACTGAGCCGCAAAATAAATTTCCTCGGCACCGACCATGCCAATATCGACAACATCAACACCTTCATCTTGCAAACCATTTGCTAATGCTATTTTTAAACTTTCGGAGGTTTCACGAACATCGCCCCCAACCACTATCGTTTTAGCTTTTAAAAAAAGCCCCGTCGCACGACCAATGCGATAGGCAATATCTTCATTTAGCTCATCACCCAGACGACCTCGAATATCATTAGTTTTGAAACAGTTCAATCCTTTCATTCCACCCTACCGTAACGTTGTTCAAAACGCTCAATATCATCTTCACCAAGATAACTTCCTGTTTTAACTTCAATCAGTTCCAGAGGAATTGTCCCCGGGTTTTCTAACGCGTGAAGCATCCCTGGCGGAATATAAATAGATTCATTTTCACTGAGCATTCTTCTTTTATCACCAAGCGTGACATGCGCGGTTCCTGAAACAATAACCCAATGCTCTGCCCGATGCTGATGTTTTTGCAGTGATAATTTTTCCCCTGGATTAACCGTGATACGTTTTACTTGGTCTCGCACACCGGAATCAATGGAATCATATTTCCCCCACGGACGGTAAACTTCACGATGTATTTGATATTCACTTCTTTGTTCTGCTTTTAATGCATCAACAAGCAATTTAACGTCTTGTAACTTATCTTTATGCGCAACCATTAAAGCATCTTTGGTATCCACAATGACTAGATTATCCAGACCCAACGTAGTCACTAAACGGTGATCAGCACGGATAAAACAATTGTTACAGTCATAGGAAATAATATCACCACGGTTAACGTTACCATCTGCATCTTTGTCATTAACTTCCCATAATGCAGACCATGATCCTATATCATTCCAACCGGCATCCAACGGCACCACTGCAACATTTGCTGATTCCCCCTGATGACATAATTTTTCCATGACTGCATAGTCGATGGATTCATCGGGACAGGATATAAACGCTTCACGGTCAACGCGAATAAAGTCAGCATCTTGCGAGGTATTGGCAAGTGCATTATGGCAAGCCGTAGAAATGTCTGGGCGGAAATTTGCTAACGCTTGTAAATAGCGACTGGCTCTAAACAGAAACATACCACTATTCCAATAATACTCCCCTCCTTCTAAATATTTATTCGCAGTTTCCAAATTAGGTTTTTCAACAAAATGAGCAACGTTATAACAGCTGGAGTTTGATAACTTTTTACCGCGCTGAATGTAACCGTAACCTGTATGGGCACTCGTCGGAACAATACCAAAGGTCACAAATTGTCCTTGTTCAGCTAATGGGATAGCGTCCATAACCGCCTGATGAAAAGCCGCTGTATCTTCGATAACATGATCCGCCGCTAACACAAGTAATAAAGGATCCGATTCTTGTTGGCTTAAAACCTCTGCGGCTAACGCAATTGCTGGAGCGGTATTCCGCCCCACTGGCTCTAATATGATAGAGCCTCTTTGCCTAACCTCTCGCAGTTGTTCTGCAACGATAAAACGATACTCTTCATTACAAATAACAACAGGAGGTTGGGAGGTCAAACCACAGATTCGCCCAACCGTCTCTTGCAACATGGATTTTTCACCTGTTAGCCTAAGAAACTGCTTTGGATATAAAGAACGAGATAAGGGCCAAAGACGACTGCCAGAGCCGCCAGCCATAATAACGGGAATAAGCATTTTCTATCCTACGGTAATATTCCAAACAGGTAATAATTTCTATTTTGCCACAGCAACAAGATAACGTCCTGTGGCAAACTCTAATAAAGGATAAAAAACAACTAAATAACTGTATTTAGGAGCGTGGGATTTCAACTAAGTGGCGTTACTCGTGCAGGCGATGTATGCAAATAAAATGCGATCTTATATTGATCATATTATTAGGTACAAATATTGTACTATTCAAGAAAATCGACACTGGCAAGTTTAAGTGAAGAAAAGAGTGCTAAACTAATGACCAAGTGAATAATTAACAGAGTGATGGATTGGTTATGGAACAACCGAATAGTTATCTGAAATGGAAGATCAGGATCACAGCATTAGTCTGCTTATTGCTGTCGAATGCTGTTTATGCCGAGATTTATACGTTCGAAGATAAAAATGGCAAGATGCACTTCAGCGATCGTCAACTTACTAAACAAGACAGTGTAGTTACGCTAAAGCAGCCCACTATAATCTCCGAAAGTGACATCACTATCACCACCAGCAACTCACCCGATACAAAAAAACGTAAATATTTCACATCTAACAGTACGCAGGTACCCAAGAACACCGCAATGCAAGAAAAATACCATCCAATGATCGTGCAGGCGGCTAGTAAATATCAGTTAGAGCCGTCCTTTATTCATGCGGTGATCGCAGCAGAATCCAGCTATCAGTTTTACGCTATCTCCCCCGCAGGCGCGCAAGGTTTAATGCAATTGATGCCGGCTACAGCAGATCGTTTTGGTGTCAATGATCCTTTTGATCCGGAGCAGAGTATCCAAGGCGGCACAAAATACCTGTATAAACTACTGCAGGAGTTTAAAACTAAAGAACTGGCATTAGCCGCATACAATGCGGGAGAGGGTGCAGTAAGACGATATAACCAGCAAATTCCGCCATATCCAGAAACGGTAGAGTACGTTGATAGAGTCATGCGCTATTATAACTATTATCGCAATAATCTATAAAC
>JBATHQ010000277.1:0-4997 GCA_049667005.1 Psychromonas sp. | reverse complement strand
AATTTGGCTAATGTCCGTAAAGGTTCATTAACATCGGCAATACTGGTTTCAGGATCAACATTGGTAAACAAACAACGTGAACAGGGTTTGCTTACTTCAAACTCTACTTCACCGATCCTGATACGTGACCAACTATCTTCAACAAAAGGAAAATCGCCGTTAATGACCAGATTAGGGCGAAAATGTAAGGCGGTTACCGGTGTTTCCAAGCGTGAATTAAGATTATCAACTGAGGTTTGATTAATTAACAGTAAGGGGTAACCGTCGGCAAATGAAACCTGTGTTGTTCTATTCTTGATTAAACGTTGGGTTTGCGCTGCAAAAAAGACCAGTTGGCATTTCTGTTGCAAAAACTGAGAAAACCATCGATCATATCGGTCATGGCAATGTACAGCGTTAATATGGTCAGACCAGACCAGCACATTTTTAGTCTGCTCACTGAACTCGGCCGGGTTAATGGTTAATGTCAGCATATTAGGTGCGTTAACGAGTAACATTTTTTTGGAAAACTGTACTTTAATTTGAGTGAGTTGCGGATAACTTCGTCCGGTTATAAATTCACCTTGATCATCAATCAGCATATAGCGGCGATCAAATTGTAAACCTTTTTCTTCAACTTTTGCCGCAGGTTGGCTAATCGCTTTGCCTGATTTAATGGGATAAATATAAATATCGCTAAGTGTTTGCAAGTTAACAGCCTTCTTTAAGCAGGTTTTATTCAGTGCGCTCGGCCAGGTAGCCAAGATAATCTGGAATACGTGTGTTGTAACTTTTGTCGAAATGTAATGAATCAATAATAAAATCTGCCGTGGCAATATTTGTTGCAACAGGAATATTCCATACAGCAGACAAACGTAATAACGCTTTTACATCGGGATCATGCGGCACGGCATTCATCGGGTCCCAAAAGAAAATTAACAGATCAATCTCGCCTTCAGCGATTTTTGCCCCCAGTTGTTGATCTCCTCCCATCGGACCGGACAATAAACATTTAACGGGTAAACCTAATTTTTTAGCCAGTAAACTACCTGTCGTACCGGTGGCATAAAGTTGGTGTTGTTTTAATATATCCAGACGCCTTTCAGACCAGTTTAATAATTCACCTTTCATATGGTCGTGTGCTACTAGTGCGATGCGCTTATATTGAGATAACTCGCGTGTTATATACTGCATTTTAGTCCCTGTAAATTGCTAATAGTAAGTCGTTAATCTGAGTGTTTACCATGGCTTCGTAGTTAAGTAATTAATGTTAAGTGCTGACTGTTAAGTGCTCAATGAAAAATTATCCGGCATTTACAACTCGTAGCTGACGCAGATCGAAAATGCTGGAAAACTTTTGTATGGGTACTTAGTTAAAGCTACTCATAATCATCCTATAAGATGTAGTGTTATCAGAGCAATTAATTATTGCCAGCAACGTTTTTTTTTAATCCATTTTTGTGACCTTTAAATAGATCTCCTACTTAATGGAACGGCTAAAAGTATATAAAACAGTTCAGTTATTGTGTGCTGACGAATGCGAGCCTTATTGTGTTTTAAATATTGCAACTGCTTGAAAATGGGGGATTAGAAACAGACCCTAGCATCTCGGCACAATTTGCCTTGCTGACTTTGCATCTTGAAGTATCTGTGGGTATAGAGCAGGAAGCAAGTACAGAGCGGCTCGGGACATTAAAAGAAACGTCTTTTGCTCTGTTCAACGGTTTAGACAAACGTTTAAACAATGATTAAAATATATCACGTTAAAGGCCGTATTAAGCCTGTTAATACTTAATACGGCCTTTTGTTTGCCCGGCTTTAAGCTGAATAGCGTTTGTCACCAAACATTAGTTTATAGATTAACCAGATCGTCAAAAGAAGTGTTAATGCGACAGATAAGAAGTTTGACCCTAGCTCTGGATACTGTATGCCGAGAAATGCAGAATAAATAAACATACCGATAAAAAAGGCACCCCAAGCTGGTTTGACACTGATTTCATTATTATCTTCTTTGAGGTACATACCGTAAAAATGGTTCACGGAGAGAAACAGGGTTAAAAAGACAAAAGGGGAGAAATGAATTGCCTCGATAGTCAGCATCGCATAACAAGCGCTTAAAGAAAGGCCTATTATAAAAGCATAAGCAAGCCATTTTAATGAAATAATCGGTTGACTCATAGCGTGTTTCCTTCAATCAGTTAAAATACTATGAGTAAAAATAGCATGATAAATTACTTAAATCCTCTTTTTCTTGCTTATTTTGTGCTATCGAAGTTTAGTTTATAAACACAACTCATTTTTAGGCATACAAGCATTATATAGGCACTATTTGTTATTTGAATGTGTGACAAATGAGCGTAACTTGCTAATATAGTTTATCTATCGCCCTATCTGAGGTAGCTCATGTGCACAGTTAAAGATACAAAAGTGAAAGCTAAACACTACGATTATGATGTCATTATCATTGGTACCGGACCCAGCGGGGAGGGAGCGGCAATGAAACTGGCAAAAGGTGGTTTACGCGTTGCTGTCGTTGAGAAATACAAAGATATCGGCGGAGGTTGTACACATTGGGGCACAATTCCCTCCAAGGCGCTGCGTCATAGTGTTAGTCAGCTTATTGAATTAAAGAATAATGCGTTATTTACAAATAATTACCCGCACAATAAAACCTTTACCTTCAAGGATGTCCTGCAGCATACCCAGCAGGTGATTGCTAAACAAGTAACGATGCGCAGTGGTTTTTACAACCGCAATAATTGTAGTTTATTTTTTGGTGCTGCTGCTTTTGTTGGTAAAAATAGTATTTTAATTACCCGCAGTGATGGTACTTCGGAACAGATAACCGCTAAAGATATCATTATTGCCACTGGATCAAGGCCTTATCACCCTGCAGATATTGATTTTACTGCGCCTAATATTTATGACAGCGATACCATTCTCTCTTTAGATTATCATCCTCAACACATTGCAATTTATGGTGCCGGCGTTATCGGTTGTGAGTATGCATCGATCTTCAGGGGCTTAGGAGTTAAAACGGACTTAATAAATACACGAGATCGCCTATTGTCCTTTTTAGATGCGGAGATGTCCGATGCCCTCTCCTATCACTTTAGAAATTCAGGCATGATCCTGCGTCATGATGAAGAATATGAAAAAGTTGAAAGTACAGCTAAAGGTGTTTTGATCCACTTTAAATCAGGTAAAAGGATGAAAGCTGACTGTCTTCTGTTTGCCAATGGACGAACCGGAAATACGGATAAATTAGCATTGGAAAATGTCGGTTTAAAACCCGATGGTCGAGGTCAACTTGCTATTAATGAACATCATCAGACGGAGGTCGATAATATCTATGCGATTGGAGATGTGATTGGTTACCCGAGTCTGGCAAGTGCCGCTTATGATCAGGGCAGGGTTGCCGCGCGTTTTATTCTCACCCGTGAAGGTAAGAAAAAGCAGATAAAAGATATTCCAACTGGGATTTACACTATTCCGGAAATTAGCTCCGTCGGTAAAACCGAGCAGATGTTAACCCAGCAAAAAGTTCCCTACGAAGTGGGCCGCGCACAATTTAAAGATTTAGCGCGTTCACAAATTTTAGGCTCTGAAGTGGGCAGTTTGAAAATTCTCTTTCATCGGGAAACAAAAGAGATATTAGGCATACATTGTTTTGGCGAGCGGGCGGCAGAAATTATTCATATCGGACAAGCGATTATGGAGCAGCAGGGAGAAGCAAATAACATCGAGTATTTTGTTAACACCACCTTTAACTACCCGACCATGGCAGAAGCTTATCGTGTCGCTGCATTAAATGGTTTAAATCGCTTGTTTTAGTGCTCACTATTAGATGGGGATCATTGCCGAGCCCCATCACAAAAATATACTCCTGACAAAGCGCCTTATTTACTCTCTTGCAGGGCTTTTAGGGTTAATAATAGTGCCGATATACCACGCGCTTCCTGAAAATCATCTCTTGCTAATAATTCGTCCACTTTCTTTAATGGCCATTTTATCACCTCTAACGGCTCAGGTTCATCGCCTTCAATCTTTTCCGGATAAAGATCAAATGCCATAAACAGAGTCATTTCACTGCTGAAATAGCTGGGCGCCATGGTCACAGTTTTAAGTTTTTGTAATCTCCTAGCACCAAAACCAACTTCTTCTTTAAGCTCTCTATTCGCTGCGAATTCAGCTGTTTCACCGGGATCAATAATGCCTTTTGGAAAACCTAGCTCATAGGAGTGAGTGCCGGCAGCATATTCTCTGATCAGTAAAATCGTCTCTGCATCGTAAAACGGTACAATCAATACCGCGCCTTGACGGAAACCCTGCATGCGTTCAAATTCACGCTGTTGCCCATTGCTAAATTTAAGCTGTAACGCTTCAATTTTAAAAAATCGACTGCTGGCAACAAGGCTGCGCTTGAGGATTTGCGGTAATGTCGGTGATGATTGACTCATATAAACTCTCTTTGGTGAGCGAATAAAGGGTTATCTTACAAGTAATAGCAAGTGCATTAAAGATGTGATCTAGTATAGCGCAGGAAAAATTAACACTAGAAGCCTGACCTATAGGCGGATATTTGTATGCAATTATCTGTCGTAAGGAGCCAGTGCAGCTGCACTGACTCTTGATCTGAACAAATTACTTAGAACAAATCATCATGGGAAACAGGCGCATTGCCTGGCGTTGATTGGCTACCAGATGAATACGTACTTGTTTCAAAATCAACCACCTCATTTACATATTCTGTCGGGACAGTGCCTTCTTTGAAATATTCAAATAAACTGGTGTAATCTGTCTGATAAGTTAATAGCCCTGATTTGCTATCAATACGTGCCATAGATATATTGTTCGGGGGATCAATACTAACCACGGGATTGGATAAGGCTGTTGCCTGCATAAAATCTATCCAGGTAGGTAACGCGGTACCTGCACCAAATTCGCCTCCAGATGCTTGCTCATTACTAAGATTATTATTGTAGCTGGTTCTACCCAGATTACGCTTATAGTCATCA
>JBATHQ010000276.1:0-1807 GCA_049667005.1 Psychromonas sp. | reverse complement strand
TGGCCAACTGGCGTAACCATTCACGCATTAACGCAGCGCGACCTTTCGGCGAATGACGGCGATCTTTGCTCACTTTAACCGACGGACACATCGGTGATTTGGTGTCGTAGTTAAAACATAACCCGTTACCGTTACAGTCGATGCTCTCTTTAAAACTTTCCCGCACTGCAATCGGAATCTGCCGATCGAAGGTAGCGCGTTTTACCGCATCGACGCTGACCAACTGCTCATCGGATCTGATAGGTGTGCAAATTTTCCCCGGGTTGACACGGTTCAGCGGATCAAATACCGCTTTAATTTTACGTAACTCGGTGAATAACTCCTCACCAAAAAATTCCGGGCCATATTCGCTGCGGAACCCTTTACCATGCTCGCCCCACATCAGTCCTTTATATTTTGACGTTAATGCCACCACTTTATCGGAAATGGTGCGCATCATTTTCTCCTGCTCAGGATCGCACATATCCAATGCCGGACGGACATGTAATACTCCGGCATCAACGTGACCAAACATACCGTAATGCAGATTATGATCATCCAATAACTGACGGAATTCGATAATATAGGCCGCTAAATTTTCCGGTGGCACACAGGTATCTTCAACAAAAGCGACCGGTTTTGCACTGCCGGCAGTATTGCCTAATAACCCGACCGCTTTTTTACGCATGCCGTAAATTTTATTAATATCGGCCAAATCATCACAAATTTGATAGGCAATCACCCCGGCTTCTTTATTGGCAATCAAGGTATCTAACTTGGTCACTAAAGCAGCAATTTTTTGCGCTTGAATTTGCTCATCTTCTTCAACAAATTCAACGATATTTAAGCCATCGACAATCTGGTTCGGCACATCGGTGATCAATTCACTGACGCTATGCCAGACAATATCCTGTTTCGCCAGGTTTAAAACTTTTGAATCGATTGTTTCTACCGAAAGCGCATTAGCCTGTACCAGGAAAGGAGCGTTTTGCAGTGCCGATTGAAAACTATCGTATTTAACATTAAACAGCGTGCGGTAAGTTGGAATTTTCTGCACATGTAATGTTGCTTCAGTAATAAAAGCTAACGACCCTTCCGCGCCGCACAAAATACGTGTTAAATCCACAGTACCCGTTTCTGGATCATAAACATGCTTTAAATCATAACCGGTTAAAAAGCGATTTAACTTAGGAAAACCTTGCTCAATCTGCTCCTGTTTACCGGCACACGTTTCAACGACCTGACGGTAAATAGCCCCGATACTGTCCTCTCGACCGCTTTGCTGCGCTAATGCATCACCCTTAATCGGCGCACTCTCTAAAACCTCTCCGTCAACTAATACCGAGGTTAAAGCTAATACGTGATCACTGGTTTTACCGTAAACCAACGACCCTTGACCGGAAGCATCACAACTGATCATGCCGCCGATGGTAGCGCGGTTACTGGTTGATAACTCGGGAGAGAAAAACAGACCGTGGGGGCGTAAAAAATCATTCAGCTGATCTTTAATAACCCCTGTTTGTACCCGTACCCAGCCCTCTTTTTCATTTAATTCAATAATCTGATTCATAAAGCGGGACAGGTCCAGCACCAGATCATTGCTTAAAGACTGACCGTTAGTGCCCGTACCGCCGCCGCGGGGAGAAAAGCGAATACCGGCGAATTCATCACTTTGAGCAAGTTTACAAATCTCAACAATATCCTGGGTTGAGCGGGGAAAGAGAACCGCCTGCGGCAAACATTGATAAACACTGTTATCCGTTGCCACGGCAAGACGACTAGCGTAACTTTTTTCTATTTCACCTGAATAGTTTGTTGCACTTAACGC
>JBATHQ010000275.1:0-4493 GCA_049667005.1 Psychromonas sp. | reverse complement strand
TGAACAGATTGTCGGTATTGCTTTGGTGATACTTGCATTGGGTGTTTCTTACTGGCTGGTCAAGCATACCAACAGACGGGATTAAACACTGACAAAAGTTCCTAGTTTAGGCTATGTCGGCAATGTTTGTCGGAAACAAAATCAATATCGCTCTCTACCATGCCCAAGCTATTTCAAAATGCTTAGTTTGTATCTTGAAGTATCATGGGGATATGCTTTGTTTCGCAGTATACCCCGGTCAGGGGCAGGGTCAGGTTATCTATCTGTTGATCGCTTAGTTTAAACCCACGTAAGGCCCAGCAGAATAAGCGTCGTCGCTACAACTCCCCACATCGTAACTAACTCAATAACGTCAGCGATTGCTGGCTTGATTTTACCTTGGCTCGTCAAAAATGGTACTGCAATTGGTTTAGCTAGGGGAGTGATCATGAGGGTTCCTTTAAAAACAATGTTTATGTGACATTGGTCATAATTATCTTGCTGTTTGTGACCTTCGTCAATATTTTAAAGGTTATTTAACGAATAAATTTGACTAAAATCAGTTTTGCTTTTTTGCCGCTTTGTTAACGGGGAAAATAGAGAGGTTACGCGTGCATCGAAAAAAATAAGGTATATCAGTTCTTAAATTTTTTCTCTGCCTTATCGGTGCCTCTGTGATGAATTATTGTTTACCCTGTCTTTTGCGTTATACCATTCTATACCGCGGAGTAATTATTTAACTTTTAAAAATGAGCAAGACGTATTGCGGGTTATATATAATAACAATCCGTCTTGCGCTTATTGACTATTCCTATGCCGTTTTTCCAATCGGATTCAACGCTAGCCTATCATCCCCCGCATTAATAAAATTTGCGCGCAGTTGTGCAGCTGCTTTGACCATATTTTCAAGCGCAGGCTTTACTTCATGCCATTGTCTGGTTTTTAAACCGCAATCCGGGTTTACCCAAAGTTGCTGCTCAGGAATATGCACTGCGGCTTTTTCTATTAATGACACCATTTGTCCGATCTTCGGAATATTAGGTGAATGAATATCATATACACCAGGACCGATCGCATTCGGGTAGTTAAAGCTGGCAAATGCCGATAGTAACTCCATGTCTGAGCGTGAGGTTTCAATGGTTATGACATCGGCATCCATTGCTGCGATATCGGCAATAATGTCATTAAACTCTGAATAACACATATGGGTATGGATCTGTGTTTGATCGCAAACTCCATTGGCTGTAATTCTAAAGGCTTCTATTGCCCATGCTAAATATGCCGGCCACTGTGAGCGCTGTAGGGGCAGTTTTTCCCGTAATGCAGCTTCATCTATCTGAATGATTTTGATCCCTGCTTTTTCAAGATCCTGAACTTCATCACGAATAGCCAATGCAATCTGCTGACAGGTTGTCTGCAAAGATTGATCATCACGTACAAATGACCAGTTTAAGATCGTAACCGGACCGGTAAGCATCCCTTTCACTGGTTTTGCAGTCAAGGATTGTGCATAGTTAGCCCACTCAACGGTCATCGCTTTGGGGCGCGTAACATCACCGAATAAAACCGGCGGTTTAACACAACGAGAGCCGTAAGATTGTACCCAGGCAAATTGGGTAAAAACAAAACCATCGAGTAATTCGCCAAAATACTCAACCATATCGTTACGTTCAGCTTCACCATGAACGAGTACATCCAAGCCAATCTCTTCCTGCGCGGCAATACACTCTTTAATGGTCTCTTGAATCTTAACTTTATACTGTGCTTCGCTAATATCTGCTGCACGTCTGGCTTTGCGTATTATGCGGATTTCAGCCGTTTGTGGAAATGATCCGATAGTTGTTGTGGGAAAATCCGGCAGTTGTAAATAAGACTGTTGTAAGTGCGAGCGTGCCGCAAAGTTTTGTTGGCGTTGGCCAAAAGCTGGGGTGATATTTTGCACCCTTTGCTGCACGTCCAGGTTGTTTACCCGCGGACTTTGGCTGCGACTTTTAACTGCCAGCTCATTATAATTTAATACCTCGGCAACAGACTCGTGGCCATGATTTAATGCGCGTCCTAACAGGCTTAACTCGTGCAGTTTTTGTGTGGCGAAAGCTAACCATGATTTAATTTCATAATCGAGTTTATCTTCACTTTCAAGATCAACGGGTACGTGTAACAGCGATGAACTTGGCGCCAACCATAGGCGTGACTGCAATTGTTGATGAATCGGGGTTAACCAGGCTAAGGTTTTTTTAAGATCCGTTTTCCAGATATTACAACCATTAATCACCCCCAGTGATAAAATCTGTTGATCATTAAGCAGCGAGATTGCCTGTGAAACTTCATGCTGTGCATTAATGGCATCGAGGTGTAATCCGGCAACAGGTAACTGGCAAGCGAGCGCAAGATTATCCTTTAATTCACCGAAGTAGGTTGTTAACAGTAATTTCAGGCCGCTGTTCTGCAAGCTGTTATAGGCGCTCTGCAGGGCTGTTTGCCACGCTTTATCCAACTCTAAAACAAGAACCGGCTCATCTATTTGTAACCATTCAATGCCACTTTCCTGCAGCAGTGAAAATAATTGCTGATAAACAGTCACTAAGGCGGGTAATAAATCCAGTTTATTGCTGTTGTCTTTCGCTTTACCCAGCCATAAATAAGTGACCGGCCCGATAATTACCGGTTTTACATTGTTATTGATTCGCTGTAATTCCCGAATCTGTTCAAGCAGGTTGTCAGGATTTAAATTAAAGGTTGTTTTGCCGGTAAACTCAGGAACGATATAGTGATAGTTGGTATTAAACCACTTGGTCATTTCGCCTGCCTGTGTTTCATGAAGATGGTCATGTGATGCGCTACAACAGCTTTTCTTTTGCGAGGTGCCTCGGGCGACACGGAAATAACAGTCCAGAGAGTTATCCAACTCAGCCTGTTGAGCTCGATGGGGAATATTCCCCACTAAAAAACTGGTATCAAGTACTTGATCATATAATGAAAAATCACCAACGGTGTGCAGATCCAGATCTAAAGCCTGTTGCGATAACCAGTTCTCCTGGCGAAGTGAACGAGCGGTGTCCTGTAAAGTTGCTTCAGTTATCTGACCTTTCCAAAAACTTTCTTGAGCAAACTTTAATTGTCGTTTATTACCAATGCGCGGAAAACCTAAGTGATGTAACTGAACCATTTTTAAATCCCTAATTAATATGATTGAAGTAGGAGATGATTGTATTTACAATTAACCATGAATAATAATGATGATTTAAAGCGAATTGATGAAGGAATTTCATAATGATTGAGCAGTCGCACCTTAAAATCATGCTTGCACTGCATGAGAAGGGAACATTAACTCAGGCTGCCGACTCGCTATATTTAACCCAGTCTGCTTTATCCCATCAAATTCGCTATTTGGAGCAAAAGCTCAATGTCAAATTATGGCAGCGCTGCGGGCGGCGTTTACGTTTGACTGTTGCCGGAGAGTTATTACTTAAAAGTGCCCAGCAGGTACTGCCAACGTTGCAGCAAACCGAGCAGGCACTAAAGGCGATGGGGGCAGGGCAACTTGGTGTGTTGCGTATTGGTGTTGAGTGTTTTCCATGTCATGAATGGTTAACGCGGGTGGTGGCTAAATTTCTGCAGGCCGCGCCTAATATTGATATTGATATTATCCGCCAGTTTCAATTTTCCGGCCTGGAAGGGTTACTCAATCATCATATTGACTTGCTTATTACCCCGGATATTAATGAACATGAGACCCTCACTCATATTGCCCTTTTTGATTATGAGCAGGTGTTATTAGTCTGTGATTCGCATCCGCTCTCTGCCTATAACGAAGTGCAGGCAACACAGTTGTCTTCGCAGGTGTTACTGACCTTCCCGGTCGAGAAACAACGTTTGGATATTTTTAGAGAGTTTTTACTGCCGGAGAAAGTGCAACCCAAGGCGCATAAACAAATAGAATCACTGGCGATTATTCTGCAGATGGTGGAACTTGGGCGCGGTGTCAGCGTATTACCTGAGTGGCTTGCAGACAGTTACATGGCGCAATATAAGGTCAAAAAAATACGTATCGGCAAACAGGGGATCAAAAGCACGCTGTATGCATGCATTAAAAAGCCGGATAGCAGCGTGCCGTATATCTCACAATTTATAAAAATGGCTCAACAACATAAAGTCATTTAAACGCAACAAGCGTGCAGGTTATACGCAGTAACTTATAGCTCTTCCCAATCCTGTATATAAAGCTGCCTGATAGCAATTTCAGGCAGTGTAAAATTATCTGTGAGGCAGAATTATCTTTGGCGCTTATAACCATTTTTTGCGTTTGAAATAAATTAACAACAAAGCGGGGATAGTGATAAAAGCAATCCACAGGATGGGGTATGCCCATCTCCATTTCAATTCCGGCATATAATCAAAATTCATACCGTAGATACCGGTTAGAAAGGTTAAAGGAATAAAAATAGAAGCGAATACTGTCAATACCTTCATGATTTCATTCATTTTATTGCTTAAGCTGGAGATGTAGATAT
>JBATHQ010000274.1:0-10336 GCA_049667005.1 Psychromonas sp. | reverse complement strand
CGGTTAAACTCCTGCATCATAAAGTCTAATCGGCGCCCTACTGCTCCGCCCTTTTTCAATACCTTAAAAGTTTCTGAAATATGTGAATCTAAACGATCCAGCTCTTCAGCAACATCGGTTTTTTGCGCCAGCAGTACTAATTCCTGTTCAACGCGGGTGCTGTCTAAATCGACCTTGGCCTCTTCGAACTTTTTAAGGATACGCGCTTTTTGCCAGATTTGTACTTCGGGCATAAATTCACGTACTTTATTTGCCTGTTCGCCGATAGCGGTTAAACGTTGTTCGATAAATACAGCAAGGTTACTGCCTTCAGCAGCACGAGATTCAATAAATTCATTCAATGTTTGTTCAAAGCCGGCCATTAGCTCTACGCTTATTGCATCGAGATCCTGTTCCGGCGTCTGCATAACACCAGGCCATTGCAGAATATCGATGGCGTTTACTGTTCCGGTGCCTGCTTTTTCAATAACCCACTGCGCATTTTTAATTAACTGTGCAGCTAATTCCTGATTCATGCTTAACGCATTTTCATTGCCGCTGGTGGATTCAAAACGCAGATTGCACTCTATTTTTCCGCGTTGTAAACGCTTACGGAAAACATCTTTTAATGCGACTTCAAGTCCGCGAAACTGTTCAGGGAGGCGAAAATAGGTCTCCAAATAACGCTGGTTAACTGAACGAATTTCCCACACTGCAGTACCCCAATCACCTTTGAATTGTTTGCGCGCAAATGCTGTCATACTGTAGATCATAATTACCTCTCTGAATTTGAAAGCGCAGTATAACTGAGTCATTAGTAAACATGCTACGATAACCTGCTGGCGATTAAAAACAGCTATCAATTTACTGGAAAATATTTAATGAAAAAGAGATACCTTGTCACCTTATCGCAGGAACCGGAAAAACAACTTAGTCGCGAATAAGCTTGTGGCTGATAGTCAGGATTTCACCTTGGGCGACATAAAGTGATAGCCACTGATTTTTTTGTGATCGCAGAATTGTTGTAGTTTTAACTGAATAGCGAGAACTTCATCGAGAGAATAGGGCTGTTTAAAGGTTGTTCCCCAAACGACACCCGGCCAGCATGGATCGTCTTTGCTGCGGGCAATAATATGAAGGTGCATCTGCGCTACCATATTACCGATACTCGCGACGTTTAACTTATCACAGACAAAATGCTGTTTGATAAACTCACTGATAAGATTGCTTTGCCGGGTTAAATTTTGCTGCTCTTGTTCTGTTAACTGATACAGTTCAGTCTGATCTGTTTTCGGGACGATGATTATCCACGGGAAATAGCGGTTATTGAGTAATAACCATAAACAATCGCTACTCTCTGCTAAACGATAACAGTCATTTTCCAGATTTGGGTTTAATTGAAAGGGCATGTTGTTCCTAATGATCAAGTAATTAAAAATGCGTCTATTATGCCTATAATCTGCTTTTTTTGAACAACTTCACGATCTTTTAAGTTTCCGGTTTACGATAATCTGCATTTCGCTAAAAAAGTCTGTAGCTCATTACAAGCACAGGGAGTTGACTGAAAAAGGGCTTTAAAATCTATGATTCGGCGCTCTAAAATTGCTAGACTGACTTTTTTGTTCCATTGTGGTTAGATAAAATCATCTCTGAATGGGCCAATAAAGAAAATGATTTGTTTAAAATCCATTACAAACAAGGAAATAGCCATGAAATTTAGTCCGTGCACTAATAATTGCACAAAAGATGGAACGCATTGCCAAGGTTGTGGACGAACGCACCAAGAAATTCAATCGATGTCGGCCATCGGTGTGCAGTTGCTTAACCATCTGCTTGAATATGATTATGATGATCCAGAAGTGTTTTTAGGTATAGTCAGTAAGAAAGCATTGCTGCGTTTACAAAAATTGCGCGAAGACGAATGTGAATAAGATGACAAAAAATACAAACTTAATAATTTCACCGGAAACACAAGATGAAGCGATGGCGATTGCTAAAAAGACACAAAAGCCAGGACAAACAAAAGAGCAGACCCGTTTGATCGCCTTGGGTATTCAAAAAGGGATTGCTGAATATAAAAAAATGGCTAAAAGCAAACAGCGCGAGCTTAATAAAGCCAATAAGAAAAAGAAAACCCCAACAACTGAAGCGGCACAGGATGAACAGCAGCCGGAGCTTATAAAAACGCAGAATAATCGCTTACCGTGGTTGTTATTAGCACTTAGCTGGGTTGCTTTTGTTGGTTATTTAATATTCATTAAGTAAGCTCCAAGTAAATAGCATATCTACCAATACAACTTATATTGAAACAATAAAGGAACAGAGATGATCACAGTTATCGTAAATGGCGCAAAAGGACGTATGGGCAGTGAGGCCGTTAATGCAATCAATAATGATCCGCAGCTGCAATTGGTTGGGCAGTGTGATGTAGGCGATGATCTGACCCAGCTTATTATCGATTCAGGTGCGCAGGTCGTGGTTGATTTAACGGCAGCCTCTGCTGGTTTTAATAATACCAAAACCATTTTAAACGCCGGTGCCCGACCTGTTGTTGGAACAAGTGGTTTTCAGCTTGAGCAGGTGAGTGAGCTGCAGGCGCTAGCGGCAGAAAAAAAACTGGGCGGCTTAATCGCACCTAACTTTTCAGTTGGCGCGGTATTGATGATGAAATTTGCTGCCGAAGCGGCTAAATATCTGCCTGATGCCGAAATTATTGAAGCGCACAGTACACAAAAAGAGGAAAGTCCTTCCGGTACGGGTATCCGCACCGCGGAGTTAATTGCACAAGCTCGCACCAAAAAGGCGGTTGCATTTAACGATAAAGAGTTAATTGAAGGTGCCCGCGGCGCCGAACTGCATGGGGTAAAACTGCACTCTATCCGTCTACCCGGAGTCGTTGCACAGCAGACGGTTTTCTTTGGTGGTTTAAGCGAAACCCTGAAGATCGAGCATAACTCTCTGCACCGTGAATCTTTTATGCCCGGTATCTGCCTGGCCTGTAAACAGGTTGTAACACGTAATGAGCTAGTTTACGGCTTAGAGCATTTGATGGATTAATTTATTAAAAACGATCAAAAAACGCGCAGATATATTAATGCGGTTTTTTGATCACCTTCCAATTAGTTTATATTTCACAGATTACAGAAGGTAAGTGTGTATTAACTATTTTTTCTTTTCTTTAATAAGATTAACTACAGTAAACGGGTAAAAATCAGTATTAATAAAAAGATGTTGGCCAATAAAGCCAGCATATAAAAGTAAGAGCGTGGGCTCGGATTTTTTTCCGTTGAGATCATGTAATACAGTATCATGTGCATGATACGCGCCAGGGCATAGATCCACACAGCGAATCCCGTCCAAGCCGGATTAACACCCGCTAAAATAGCCAGAAAGGCACAGCCTAGAAAAAGACTGATATTTTCCAGAGAGTTTTCCATGGTGCGATAAGCACGATAAACAAAACTTTCATGACCAAGTGATGGATCGATTTTTCCCGGAATATGGTCGGGTAATCTTGCTTTACTCGTATTGGCGACAATAAACTGTACGACCAAAGTCAATAAAACCACCAGTAAACCGCTAAATGCCGAACTGTATGCACTGAAATCCATAAAAACTCCTCTTTTTCAATCTGTTATATTTAACATAATAGACGAATTACTTATATTGAGCGATGCCCATGGATTATCTGTATTACTTTACAGATCTTTCCTAAAAACCAAATCTGTCTGAATATCTCCACCCATATCAAAGGGGTGTGAGCCGATTTGATAAAATCCCATATTTTTATAGAAGTGTAGTGCGCGATGGTTATTTTCCCAAACACCTAACCACAGATATTGCTTATTCTGCTGAACCGCCAGTTGACAGGCAAAATCCATTAGTTGTTTACCTAACCCTTTGCGCAAGAACGCCTTACGGATATAAAAACGTTCAACTTCCAATGCGTTTAGATCGTGAATATCTGTTTGTGCTGCCATCACATTGACCTTTAAAAAACCGGCAACTTGTTGTTCAAAATAGATAAAATAAAAAAAGCTATCCGGATTATCCATTTCAGAGAGTAATTTTTCTCTGTTTAAGGCGTTTTGAAAATATTGCGCCATCAATGCTTCGCTGTTGCTGTCTGAAAAAGTATCCGCATAGGTTTCCATGGCGATATCACGTAACAGATCGATCTGCTCACTGTCACAAGGTTTGATATTTACTGGCATTAGTACAAATCCGCTTGTTAAGTTGTTAATCTGAAATAAATTTATAAGTTTTATGATGTGGTCTTTCGGATAATAAAAGATAATGGATGGTAATGATAGCCTGGCTATATATTTCCTAAATGTGAGCATTCTCTTATAAAAAACTTGTTTCGTTCACAGCTGCAGTGCTAGCGTTGCTTATCTGAGTGGGGAATGTTTTATCTATCTGGAATATGAGTACCTCTTAATTTTCTGACTGGCCTGTGTTCAGGTTATTTGGACAGACATCCGTTATTTTTTATTTAACAGGGATATTTATGAAATTAGAATCACTTGCACTACATCATGGTTATGAGTCTGAAGCGACAACCAAAGCGGCGGCTGTGCCTATTTATCAAACCACCTCTTACACCTTTGATAATACCCAGCACGGGGCGGATCTGTTTGATTTAAAAGTCGCCGGGAATATTTATACACGGATCATGAATCCAACCACTGATGTTCTGGAAAAGCGCGTGGCGGCGATGGAAGGCGGAATCGCGGCCCTTGCTGTAGCATCCGGTATGTCAGCGATTACTTATGCAATACAGTGTATATGTGAAGTGGGTACTAATATCGTTAGTACCAGTCAGCTCTATGGCGGTACTTATAATTTATTCGCGCACTCATTGCCAAAGCAGGGGATTGAAACCCGTATGGTCTCCTTTGATGATTATCAGGGATTTGAAGATGCAATCGATGACAATACCCGCGCTGTATTCTGTGAGTCGATTGGTAACCCGGCGGGTAATATTGTCGATATTCAAAAACTGGCTGAAATTGCGCATAAACACGGTGTGCCACTGATCGTTGATAATACAGTGGCAACCCCTGTTTTATGTCGCCCCTTTGAATTTGGCGCTGATATTGTGGTGCATTCATTAACCAAATATATTGGCGGCCATGGTACGTCGATTGGCGGTATGATTGTTGACTCCGGTAAGTTTGACTGGGTTGCGAATAAAAAACGTTTTGCCATTTTAAATGAGCCGGATCCCTCTTATCACGGTGTGGTTTATACCGAAGCTTTAGGTGCTGCTGCTTATATTGGACGTTGCCGTGTTGTTCCGCTGCGTAATACCGGGGCTGCGATTTCACCAATGAACTCTTTCCAAATTCTGCAGGGATTGGAAACCTTATGTTTACGCATGGAGCGCCACTGTGAAAATGCAGAGAAATTAGCCGCTTACCTGAGTAATCATGAAAAAGTGAATTGGGTTAATTATGCCGCGCTGGAAAACAGTCCCTATTATCAGACTTGCCAGAAAATATGCGGGGGTAAAGCGTCCGGTATTTTAAGTTTTGGTATTAAGGGCGGGGCAGAAGCCGGCGGTAAATTTATCGATGCACTGCAGATGATTTTACGTCTGGTTAATATTGGAGATGCGAAGTCCTTAGCCTGTCATCCGGCCTCGACAACGCACCGTCAGTTAAACCCTGAAGAGCTAAAAGCGTCAGGTGCCAGCGAAGATCTGATCCGTATCTCTGTGGGTATTGAAAACATCGATGATATTATTGCCGACGTTGAACAGGCTTTAGCGAAAGTTTAACCTGAAAATAATAAAGCCGATCATAGCTGTAAAGTATATGTATTGGCTTTTACCACTATTGTTAATAGATGAAGAGAAAGTCCATTGTTAGATGATCCAAAAGTGCTCAGTGAAGCAATTAATCAAGTCATGCCATTTGGTAAATATGCGGGTCGTAAATTAATTCATCTGCCCGAGCCTTACCTGGTGTGGTTTTACAGTAAAGGTTTTCCGGAAGGAAAATTGGGGCAGCAGTTAGCATTGATCTATGAAGTAAAATTAAACGGATTAGAAAAAATGTTAGAGCCGTTAGTTAAACCTACTGGTTTCAATGATCGCTTCTGAAGCGAATAAAATTGTCACATCTGACTATGTTAACTTAAGCGTTCAGGACTCTTTTGGGTTTTGTAATCGCCAGTAAAGTCTCTTATTTTAATCATTTTCTTCTATCCAATCAGCATTTTTTCACTAATCTGCATGCTTATTAAAGATATCTTTGTTAGCATTAACTGATTATTTTTTAATGAGAAATTTTTTAATGACTGCGCAAAAAATTCGTATTGCCACCCGCCATAGCCCGCTCGCCATGTGGCAAGCTAACTTCGTGAAAGCGGAACTTTTAAAATATCACCCCGATTTAACGGTAGAACTGTTAGCGATGAAAACCCAAGGCGATAAGATATTGGATACCCCTTTGGCTAAAGTGGGTGGAAAAGGTCTTTTTGTTAAAGAGTTAGAAGTGGCTATGTTAGAAGGGCGCGCAGATATCGCAGTGCACTCGATGAAAGATGTGCCGGTTGATTTTCCAGAAGGGTTGGGATTAATGGTTATTTGTGAGCGCGAAGACCCGCGTGATGCTTTTGTTTCTAATCATTACCAAAATATTGAGCAATTGCCGCTGGGTGCTGTTGTTGGTACTTGCAGTCTGCGCCGTCAGTGCCAGTTGCGAGAATTACGTCCGGATATTAAAGTAAAAGACTTGCGCGGTAATGTGAATACCCGTTTGGCGAAATTAGATGCGGGTGAATATGACGCCGTTATTCTCGCTGCCGCAGGGTTGATTCGCTTACAGATGCAGGATCGCATTGCCTCTTTTATTGCCCCTGAGGTAAGTCTTCCTGCGGTAGGCCAAGGTGCGGTTGGTATAGAGTGCCGCGTAGATGATGAGCAGACCATTGCCTTGTTAAAACCACTTGAAGATAAACACACACGTTTTAGAGTGACGGCTGAGCGCGCCATGAACCTTGCGCTGCAGGGAGGCTGTCAGGTGCCCATTGGTAGTTTTGCGCTACTTGAAAATGAGCAGATATTTTTACGCGGTCTGGTTGGCAGTGTTGACGGGAAGAGGGTAATCCGCAAGGAGATAACAGGTCATCAGGATGATGCGCAGCAGTTAGGTTTGCAACTTGCCGAGCAATTATTAGCCAGCGGTGCCAGGGAGATTTTGGCTGAGGTGTATAGCAACCAATGACAGAAGTGCGTTTATTGGTTACGCGTTTTGCTCCCCATGCACAACGTTTAACGGATTTACTTAATGAACAGGGGATTTTCGCGATTGCTCAACCCTTGTTAGCAGTGCAGAAAACGGCTGAGTTTGATAATGCGGGCGAAGTTTTTGCGAAGCACTATGATTATATTATTGCAGTCAGTCCTAATGCGGTTGATTATACTGATCAGGCTCTGCGTGGTCTGAAGTGGCCGCAGACAAATTATCTAGCCGTTGGTAAAGGCACTCAGAGCAAGTTAAAAACGGTCACCGCACAGGATGTCGTTATTCCGGAAAAGTGCTTTGATAGTGAGGGGTTGCTGGATTTACCTGCACTAGCAGATCTACCGGGGAAGCAGATTTTAATTTTACGTGGGGTGGGTGGTCGTGAACTGCTCTGTGGAACATTAACAGAACGTGGTGCGATAGTTGATTATTATCAGCCTTATCAACGCGTTGCTATTAATTTAAGTGGCGATTATTTAATCAAAAAATGGCAACGAAAAGAGATTAATGGTGCTATTATCAGTAGTATTGAATTGTTAGAGAGATTAATCACCGTGGTGCCGGTTGCTGCGCAGGGATGGTTAAAATCGATCACTATTTATGCCCCAAGTTTGCGTATTACAGAGCGGGCAAAGTTTTTGGGATGGTCAGATGTGAAGATGTTTCCGGGTATGTCTGATCAACAAATCGTTGATTATTTTAAAGAACAATTAAAAATAAAAAGGTGAGGGTGGTTATGGCAGATAACAAAAATAACAATGAAACAATAGTCGACAGTAACAATGTAGTTGCTGACGATCCTGTTGTGGAAGTAGAAAATAACCCCGCAGATAAAAACAAGAAAAAGCGTAATTGGGCTCTCTTGATCGCTTTAATAGCGCTATTTCTTGTTATTTTGCTGATTCTTTCCGGTGTGTACTTCTATAAAAAACATGAAACGCTAATGGCAGAGCAGCAAACAACTGTTGCTCAGTTAAGTAATAGCTTATCTTCTGATAACCAACTACAAAATCAGCAAAATTCTGAATTACACGCTGTTGTTGATCAGGTTAAACAGCAACTCCAGCAAGTACAGAACGCCAATAAGCTGGTCAGTAGCGATCTTCAGTCTTTACAACGTAATGTAGCGGAAACAAGCGTGCGTAATCCAAACGACTGGATACTTTCTGAAGTTGAATACCTGGTCCGTTTGGCCGGCAGTAAAATCTGGTTAGAAAGTGATCTGCCTTCGGCTATAGCGCTGCTTAATGCTGCCGATCAGCGTCTGCTGGTATTAAGTGATCCGAGTTTAAGTCCGTTACGCGCTGCATTATTAGATGATATGAATAGCCTCGGATCTTTACCAAAACGCGATCCTGATGGTGTGGTATTGGCGCTTTCCAGCCTTGAAAGCCGTATTGATAAATTAATGGTAGCGGGTTTCAAATTATCAGAACCGACTCAAAGCGAGACAGGTGAAGTGTCTTCAGACATTAAAGACTGGAGTGAAAACCTATCTAAATCATGGAACAGTTTTCTTGAGAGTTTTATTGTTATCAATACCCGTGATGTGAAAGTGCAGGCGCTACTCTCACCACAGCAAAGCTGGTATCTCAAGGAGAATTTACGCGCTGCGCTAGCTAAAGCAGAGTTTGCCGTTTACCGTGAGCAGCAAGATATATACGATTTGGCGATGCAAAATGCAGCTGAATTGTTAACCGATTATTATGACTTAACTGATAGCACGACGGATTATTTTCTTAAATCTATTCAGCGTTTAAGCAAACAAAAAGTTTCCGTCAATTATCCCGATCAACTAAAAAGCGCACCGGTACTGGAACGCATCATGACGCAGCGGGTAAAAAAATCACTCGCTAGTCCGTCTGTAAAGTAAGGGAGGGATAATTATGCTTCGAATAATTGTAGTCGTTTTAGCACTTATCGCCGGGCTCATCTTTGGTCCTGAAATTAGTAGTAATAAAGGTTATATTTTAATTTCTCTTGATACTTACACAACCTACGAAACAACCATTATTAATGCAGTTATTGCTATCGTGGTTATCTATTTTCTGTTGTTATTTGTCGAGTGGGTGTTACGTAAATTGTTCTCCATCAGCTCGGTAACAAGGGGTTGGTTTGGCCAGCGTAAAACCAGAAAAGCACAACGAAACAGCATGTTAGGTATGTTGGCACTGTTTGAAGGTAACAGTAAACAGGCCCAAAAACTATTATCTAAATCTGCTGAGCGCAGCGAAGCTCCTGCAATAACCTATATCGCAGCAGCCAGGGCGGCGCAACAGCAAGGCAATTATACGTTGCGTGATGATTACCTTAAACAGGCGACAGAAAGTCAAAAGGGTTGCCGTTTAGCTGTCGGATTAGTTTGGGTGGAACTGCAGATAGAGGCAAAACAATTTAAAAATGCGTTGTTAACGCTTGATGAGTTAGATAACTCATTTCCGGGGCATAAACGTATTGCCGAATTGTACTTGGATATTTATCCGGCTTTAAAGGAGTGGTCTAAGTTTATAGCGGTTCTGGATGACCAGCAGAAGCATCTGTCTTTTACTGATGATGAATTTGATGCAATTAAATTAGATGCTTATCAACACCTTTTTAAACAGTTAGCGGCACAAAGTGGTGAAGCACCACAGGACTTGTGGAATAACAGATCTTCACGCTGGATGCGCAAAAATATCAATTACCAAAAGGCGATCCTCGATGCATTGGTCGAAATGAAGCATTATCAATTTGCTGAGTATTTTTTACTGGAAAAACTCAAAGAAGAGCTTTCTTTGCCGCTACTTGCCTATATCGATAAAATGCCGATTAGTAACCGCCAGAAGTTATTATTGTTGCTCGAGAAAAAACTTGCAAAAGATCCTGATAATAGTGCGATTCATCATGCACTTGCTAAGTTAAAATTGGATGATGATAAAGACTTAGATGCAGTTGAACATTTGAAGAAAAGCATCGAGCTTGATCCCAGCGTTGACCGTTTTGCGTTACTGGGCAATGTATTGGAAAAAATGGGTAATCTTGATGAGGCGAACAATTACTACCGCGAGGGTATGTTGCTGTTAATGTCATCAAAGTAAAGCATTAATGGCGTAGGCTTATATAAG
>JBATHQ010000273.1:0-4260 GCA_049667005.1 Psychromonas sp. | reverse complement strand
TGCTCTTGTTCAACTTGCGCCTTAATTGCAGGCCGCATATTGATAAATTTACCATTTTCATCTTTATAATTGCCGTTACGAAAACGCTCAACCGCAAGGTTATACGAACGTCTATACAAAGCTAACGCATCAAAGTACGCTGCTTCATTTTGCGGGTAGAATCGGATCTTTTTTGAGGCAATTATTTTTACGTCTTTCTGCTGATCGCTTACCATAGTGGCTGTTGCAAAATGAGGTAACGAAACCGATAAGCTCTGCTGTATCGAATGACTCAGAGGCTTGATTTTTGTCATCCAAGATCTCGATGCGTCCACCTGATAATTCAATAAGCCATTTGATAAGCTCGAAGCCTGACCTTGCAAGACGGTCTTTTGTGGCAACCACAATGTGGACTGAATGACCGAGCATTGCGGATTCCAAAATGGACTGCAATCCTTTTCGTTTAAAGTTGAAAGCACTGGCAACGTCACTGATAAACTCTGCGTCCGGGTATCGACTAAGGAGAATGTTTTGCTGTGTGTCGATACTCGACTTTTGCTTGCTTGAGCTAACTCTTGCATAGCAGACTCTCCTTTGTTGAGTTATAAAAATGCGATTATGACCGCCTTCTGTTTGCTTCACTTTATCGTAAAAGCCACTTTCAATCTTTCGCCTAATTGTTTGGGTAGTAACGCCCTCAATCTTGGCGAGCTTTGTTGTGGAAACCCACATACTTAAAAAACCTTGCCTGTTATTACATACAGTACAATATAGCACCGTTATAACGAGCGAACCATAAGAATATTGCGATTGTTGCATTTTATTTTAACTGTAAATTACCTCAATAGTTGCATTTTATCCCTCTTCAAAAAACGGCACGTATTCACTTATCATTGATAACACAGACATATAAGCTTCGTGCATGCAGGTCGATTCCACAGTAATATGGATCAGTAGTTTTATAAAATCTTCTCCTTTTAGTTTGCGCTTCTTAACTTACCGAATTTGATAAGTTAGGGAGAGGATTCAATGAGTATCAGGTAGCTCAAGCGGACACAAATAACGCACTGCATAACAATGCGACTATACCGATCAACGAAGGTAGGAAACAATAAAAGCAATGATAAACGTACATTTCATTATTCACGAGGCTTTCGAAGCTCCCGGGGTTTACGAAAAATGGGCTAAAGAGAAAGGCTATGGCATTTCATTTTCGCGAGTCTACGAAGGAGAGCCGCTCCCGCAGAACTCAGACAAGTTAGATCTGCTTATCGTTATGGGCGGCCCACAGTCTCCGAGCACTACTATAGAAGAGTGCGCCCATTTTGATGCCAGAAGTGAGATGGCAACTATTCAGCAATTTATTGCCGGACATAAGCTAGTGATCGGAGTTTGCCTGGGGGCACAGCTCATAGGTGAAGCGCTTGGAGCCAAAACCGAGAATAGCCCGCATAAAGAGATTGGTTCATATCCAATTACTCTGACGGAAGAAGGTTCATCGAATGAAAGTTTTGCTCATTTTCCAAGAACAGTGTCCGTTGGACATTGGCATGGCGACATGCCGGGATTAACGTCCGAATCAACAACTCTTGCTTATAGCGAGGGCTGTCCAAGACAAATTGTTCAATACTCTGAATTCGTATATGGATTGCAATGCCACATGGAATTTACCCCTGAGGTGGTTGATCTTCTAATAGAAGCGAGTCAAGAGGAGCTTGACAATCTTTCGGGAGGACGATTTATCCAGTCTCCTGACAAACTTCGAGCCAATAACTATTCTGAGATGAATAACCTTCTTTACGGTTTCTTGGACAGGCTAGTCGAAAGATATATGTTGATTCGAGGATCATCGAGTGCTCTTGAATAAATTGCGGTATAACAAACAGATGCAGGTGACTCATTCGTCACTTCCGCTCCTCATGGTCGGCTGATGTGAGGCGTAGGTATATTTTTTTAAGTTCATCGTTTTAAAGGATTAAACATGATTCAACTCAGGCCAATGACTTCTAATGAGTACCCTGCATATTGTGACTATTTCATTGATGATTATAGTCGTGAAATTGCTGTGAATTATGGCCACTCAATGGATAGGGCTGTCGAGTTAGCGAAACAAGATCTTCTTCGTAGTTTTCCTAATGGATTGGAAACTCACGATCAAGAATTGTTGTGCATTGAGTCGGATTCAGAATTGGTTGGCTATTTATGGCATTCGATTAATACAGATGGCAAATCGACCTTTATTTATGACTTCTTCATTTTCTCAAATAGCCGCAATAAAGGTTATGGAAAATTAGCTATTTCAGCGCTTGAGTCTCAATTAAAATCGATAGGTATTGAGCAAATAAAATTACGCGTTGCGTACCAAAATGAAAGAGCTTTAAAGCTGTACCAAGAAGTTGGTTTTGTTATTTCTGGTTTTAATATGTCAAAGAAAATAGTAAGTTAGGAACATCGATATAACAAAGCAAGCGATACGATCTATTACATTCGGCATTGTAGGTTTGTCTTTAGTTTCGGTATTTAAAACGTTAAAATTCAGGTAAGTTACCGTAGTAATACAGGTGTTATTGCGACGTTAAGATACTGGGTTTTCTGAACTTGTGTGGGATCTATACGCCTTGTGATGCAAGTTCAGCGATTCAGAAAACCCCTGGATATTGATTGTGAAGACGGGGAGTCTTTCAAGCGCACAAGATCAAAGTCTTCTGGCATTAGCGACTTCCTCAGTGCTCGATTAATATAAAACACTTCGAAAGTGAGTAATAAATCAAGCTGGGAATAGGATACAATGCTTCTGGAGATAACCCGCATCGCCAGAAGTTAACTTATTGTGGGATGGAGAAAGTATGAGTGAAGAAAAAGATGTTTGGTTTGGAACCCCATCTCAGGTGATTAATTTAGGAAGTTTTATATTCCTTGGGTTATTTTTCTGGCTGGTTTTTCCTTTGTTTATCATTTTGTGGAAATGGCTTGCCGTGAAGAACACCAAGTATGAATTAACCACAGAGCGGATTCGAACAAGGCATGGAGTTCTCAATAAAAAAACAGATGAGCTAGAGTTGTATCGGGTTCGTGACTATAAACTGGATCAGCCATTTTTTCTTCGCATGTTCTCTTTGGGTGATATCGTTCTTGAAACATCAGACCGCTCTCACCCAACAATGATTCTCAAAGCAATACCTAACGGTGAGCAGTTTAAGGAACAACTTAGAACTCATGTTGAGGCTTGCCGAACCAAAAAACGTGTTCGTGAAGTTGATTTCGAATAGGGATCGTTGCTATGTCTACTTTTTCAATTGTGGTGTTAGTTGTCGGCGGTGGGTTGCTATTGTTGGGGGCGATATCTGGTTACGCGCTTTTTGCACGGGCACTTAAAATCTCTGACAAATATGGTGATGAAACAAACATGGGTACTCTATGGGGGCTATTCATTTTAGGTTTGTCAGCAGGCTTGTTGCTTGTCTGGTGGGCATTGCCTTAAGTAACCCTCCAAAGCCAGGCACAATCGCGCAATGTAAAAAACGCATTGCACTGGGCAGTCTACGCTTCGTTTCGGCGACTTGTGTTGGCTGCATTATATTTTTTCAAAGGTACAGAGTATGGGCTACTGGTATTTAGCAATAGCGATTGGCGCGGAAGTGATTGCAACATTGTCGCTTAAAGCTTCAGATGGTTTTTCTCATTTAACTTCGAGCACTATTTGTGTAATTGGTTATGTAGTTGCCTTTTATTTCCTATCATTAGTTCTTAAAACTGTTCCCGTAGGCATTGCTTATGCCATTTGGGCGGGCACCGGAGTTTTCTTAATTGCATCCATAAGTGCTGTTTTGTATAAGCAAATACCAGATTTGCCAGCAATGATAGGCATGCTATTAATTTTGGCTGGTGTCGTAGTTATTAACGTATTCTCAAAAACAGTCAGTCATTAAAATATAAAGGTCGTGTGGGCAACGCGTACCACGACTTAATCCTATTGTTGTATGCATGTAATAGTGTGTAAATACGGGCGTTTAGGAAAACGGGAGAGTAGTAAATGATCGGGTTATTGATAATCGCTGCCTTTTGCGCAATTATGGGCGCGCATTCTTTGCTGACTGGAACACTGATTATGAAGGGACAGTATGAGAAAGGATTACGCCCATTAACTTACTGGTTCGGGACAATTACATATTTTTTATTGGCCGTAGGGTCGATTGTAGCTGCATTGGTGAAGTACAGTCAGGGAATAACCAATTGAACATCTGAGAGTTTGTAGGTATAGAAATGAGAACCTCAATACCT
>JBATHQ010000272.1:0-2791 GCA_049667005.1 Psychromonas sp. | reverse complement strand
AAATAGATATTGGCTTTGCCAGGCAGTTAATCGACATTGATAAGCACAGGTTGTTTGAGCAACATATCTATACCGATAATATGGTTGCTCTGGTGCCAAGCCAGCATCTATTGGCAAGCAGGAAGTCCTTACGCTTAGCTGATCTTGCCCAAGAAAAGATTATCTTATTCAAAAGGCAAGATGCCGTGGAACTATATGATCAAATCGTGTTGAGTTGTAAAAGTAGTGGTTTTATTCCGATGATCACTGCCCACTCTGAAAATATGCGCAATCTCATCACATTGGTTGCATCTGGGTTAGGTGTGTCGATTGTGCCAGAGCAAATACGTTATATCTGCTCTGCAGAATGTGTATATATTCCCATTTCCGACCTTTCTATCATACTGCCACTTAATATGTATTTTAAAAAAAGAGCCGACAAAAAACATGTTGCTCAATTTTGTGAAGTTTGTATTAAAGAGATGTGCATCAGCGAGTAAATAATCAAGCGCGATTTTAACCAGCAAGGTTGATTAATTATTTGCTGTATTGGCTATTGGTCAATGCAGATCTAAGTACTCGTACATAAGTTTCCTGGAGTTATGATAGTCTTTCATTGAGTGCTTCGCAAAACAATGTGGCTACAATATTCTCCTTCCATTTTTCTAGCAAACAGACATCGCTTTCGCAATAAAATCACGGAGGGAATTGAACTGCTGTTCAGGTTTATGAGCGGGTGAGCTCTGCGAGCCCTTTGATTTTGTAGGCTTGGCATGGACAGGGATGTGCATTCCAAGCTGGTGCGTTAAAAAGTGGTTGGGTAGTGCAAGATAAAAAAATGGCCAGGGGTGACGCTTTTTGCCTACTTTTTTTCGGCATTTAGAAAAAGTAGGGTCGCCGTCAGGGCGAAACGACCCAAGAAGAAAGTTAAACCAAACGCTTAAAGTTAAAGGATTCTGTACTCGTGTAGAAAGAACCTGCCGTCAGGCCGTCCCGCTGCTAGAAAATACCAGAAAGTTTATCTACGAGTACTTGGAGTTATGAATTTGCAATATTCAGCGAGGTTAGATATTTAACCTCTTCCATCACCACATAAGTGCGCGAATCTTTTATATCCGGCAGTGCGAGCAACGTTTGACTGAGCACTTTGCGGTATGCCGACATATCGGCTACCCGTGTTTTCAACAGATAATCAAAATCACCGGAAACCAAATGACACTCTAAAATCTCATCAAGTTGGTTGGCTGCTTTATTAAAGCGCTCAAAAACATCGGGACTGGAACGCTTAAGAGTAAGTTCAATATAAACTAACAGTGAAGCATTTAAGTAGTGCGGATCCAGTAATGCCGTATAAGATTTAATCACCGCTTGTTTCTCAAGTCTTTTTACCCTTTCCAGACAGGGAGTCGGACTCAAGCCAACTCTTTTGGATAATTCAACATTAGAAATTCGTCCGTTTTTCTGCAGTTCCCGCAATATATTTCTATCTATTTTGTCTAGTGTGATCAACTGCCTTTCCTTTTTGCTGTGGTTTATTGAACTGATAAAGTTATTTAAAAAGAATAACGCGCTATTTTTTATGTTAATCATAGATTAATAAAGGCAAAAAAACTATACAAAGTTGCTTATACTATCTTGACCAATTGGTTACCAGATAACAAGTCTGTAACTGCTTATTAATCATCAACTAAAAGGAAATAATTATGCTTATCGGTGTCCCTAAAGAAATTAAAAACCATGAATATCGTGTCGGCATGATTCCAGCGAGTGTCCGTGAACTAGTACAAAACGGCCACGATATTATTGTTGAAACAAACGCAGGTATGGGGATTGGTTTTAGCGATCAAGATTATATTAACGCGGGTGCAAGCATTGAAAATGATGCGGCAAATATTTTCGCCAAAGTCGATATGATTGTTAAAGTAAAAGAGCCGCAGGCTAACGAGCGCGCAATGTTACGTGAAGGACAAATTTTATTTACTTACCTGCATTTAGCCCCTGATTTAGCGCAAACTCAGGATCTAATTGATTCGAAAGCAGTGTGTATTGCTTATGAAACAGTGACCGATAGTAAAGGCGGATTACCTTTATTAGCACCAATGTCAGAGGTGGCTGGTCGTATGGCTATTCAAGCCGGCGCACAGGCATTAGAAAAATCAAATCAAGGTTGCGGTATGTTATTGGGTGGCGTACCGGGCGTGGAGCCTGCAAAAGTTGTTATTGTCGGCGGCGGTATGGTCGGTAATAACGCAGCGCAAATGGCTGTCGGTCTGGGCGCAGATGTGACTATTCTAGATCGTAATATTGATACCTTACGCAGTCTGAATGTGCAATTTGGCAACACGGCTAAAGTTATTTATTCTACCGCTGATGCCTTAGAAAAAGCGGTATTGGCAGCGGATCTGGTTATTGGTGCAGTGCTTATTCCAGGCGCGGCAGCTCCTAAACTGATCACTAAAGAACATATCGCCAAAATGAGAGCCGGCTCTGCCATTGTCGACGTTGCTATTGACCAGGGCGGTTGTTTTGAAACATCGCATGCGACGACGCACCAGGATCCTACTTATATTGTTGATGAAGTGGTTCACTATTGTGTGGCAAACATGCCGGGTGCTGTAGCACGTACTTCAACTTTTGCACTGAACAATGCAACCTTGCCTTATATTCTTAAGCTGGCAAACCTCGGTTACAAGAAAGCGCTAAAAAGTGATTCAGGTTTATTAAAGGGTCTTAATGTGATTAACGGTAAGCTGACTTGTGAAAGTGTTGCCGTGGCACATGGCATGCAATATGTTGCAGCAGAAACTGCACT
>JBATHQ010000271.1:0-4573 GCA_049667005.1 Psychromonas sp. | reverse complement strand
CGTTCCACCGGCCGTAAATATATACGTATGGCATTGGGTGGTGTGCGTGATGAAGCGGAGATCCGTGGGCATCGTCGTACCTACATCGGCTCACTGCCGGGTAAAATCATTCAAAAAATGAGTAAAGTGGGAGTGAAAAATCCACTGTTCCTATTGGATGAGATAGATAAGATGGCATCGGATATGCGTGGTGATCCGGCTTCCGCTTTGCTGGAGGTCTTAGATCCAGAGCAAAACAATACCTTTAACGATCATTATTTAGAGGTTGATTATGATTTGTCCGATGTGATGTTCGTTGCGACTTCAAATTCCATGAACATTCCCGGGCCGTTACTGGACCGTATGGAAGTGATTCGCTTATCGGGTTATACCGAAGATGAAAAACTTAACATCGCACAGCAGCATCTCACCAGCAAACAAGTAAAACGCAATGGTTTGAAAGAGAGTGAAATCAGTATTGACGACAGCGCGATTATCGGCATTGTGCGTTATTATACTCGAGAAGCCGGAGTACGTTCATTAGAGCGGGAAATTTCTAAAATTTGCCGTAAAGTGGTTAAACAAATTCTCTTAGATAAAAAAATTAAAAAAGTGGAAGTAACACTGGATAATTTAAAAGATTATCTGGGGGTGCGCCGCTTTGATTTTGGTAAAGCTGATTCAACCAATCAAGTTGGCCAGGTAACCGGACTGGCCTGGACGGAAGTCGGTGGGGAGTTACTAACAATTGAAGCGACTTCGGTGCCGGGGACTGGTAAATTAACCTATACCGGCTCTCTGGGCGATGTTATGAAGGAATCAATTCAAGCTGCCATGACAGTGGTTCGTTCAAAAGCGGAAGAGTGGCGAATCAATGCTGATTTTCATGAAAAACGCGATATTCATGTACATGTGCCGGAAGGGGCAACACCTAAAGATGGCCCGAGTGCCGGTGCTGCTATGTGTACCGTGTTGATTTCCAGTTTGACAGGTATCCCGGTACGTGCTGATGTTGCGATGACCGGTGAGATCACACTGCGTGGTGAAGTACTACCGATCGGCGGCTTGAAAGAGAAGTTATTAGCGGCTCGCAGAGGGGGAATAAAAACGGTTCTTATCCCATTTGAAAACACCCGCGATCTGGAAGAGATTCCTGATAACATTAAACAGCAACTGGAAATTAAACCGGTTCGTTGGATTGATGAGGTACTGGAAATCGCACTGCAGGACAGTCTAAAAGGATTTTCAGTCGAAAAATCGCCAAAATAGGTGATAAACCGTATAAAATGGAGGGGTGCAGTAGAGTTTTTTATAAATTTACTTGCACCTAATTAAATTGCAACGTAGCCTTAGCACATCACATTGAACTGATGCAAATTAGCTGTTTCATGGCAGACATTATAAAAATAAAGATGGAGATATAAAATGAACAAAGGACAACTGATCGATAATATTGCGGAAAGTGCAGATATTTCTAAAGCGGCAGCAGGTCGTGCACTTGATGCTTTTATTGAAAGCGTAACAAAGGCTTTAGTTGAAGGCGATAATGTTTCTCTTATCGGTTTTGGCGCATTTTCTGTGAAAGAACGAGCTGCTCGTACAGGTCGTAACCCACAAACTAACGAACCGATCCAAATTGCAGCGGCTAAAGTGCCTGCATTTAAAGCGGGTAAATCATTAAAAGATGCAATCAACGCTTAATCAGTTGTTTGATAAATACGATTGTCTGTCTGTTTGATGAAGCAAATGCAAATATAAAAGCGCATCAGATGATGCGCTTTTTTGTTTGCTAGCAATCTCTATTGGCAAACTGTGCAGCTAAATGCCCCTGAATATGGAATTTGCTTGGCTCGGTAGTTATGCCAAAAAATTAAAAAGGTGATCAATCCAGCGGATTAAAATCAACTCTAACTGCATGGTGAGTTTTGAAGTGAGAACAATTATCTCCTGCAACTCACGCCTTGTTAGTGCTAATTTTTCCAGCGCAACACTTGCTCAGTTGATTAATTCCTTTGCTATTAGGCAGATCGGTATGATATCGATTTTATTAATAAATATCTTTATAGTGTGAAAATTTGAACCGCTTTAGTTGGTCATACGGTATGTAATGACAGAATGTTATCAATGAAGTTGGTATTATGACAATTGTTGTAAATTTTTAAGAGAAGAATAGTTATGTTAGATAAAATGCGTGAAGGCGCACAAGGTACAACAGCTAAAATTATAATTGTTGTTATCATCCTATCATTTGCCTTAGCGGGTGTAAGCAGTTATCTAGGTAGCAGCAATGCGTCTGTTGCCGTAGTGGTCAATGGTGAAGAGATTAGTCATGAGGCTGTTGAACAAGCCTATCAAAATGAACGTTCTCGTTTACAAGAACAATATGGTGAGCAGTTTGACCTGCTTGCATCAACCCCTAATTTCAACCAGCAGGTTAGACAGCAAGCAACACAAAGCGTTATTTCCGATCGTTTAATCACCCAGGCGATTAAAGATATGGGCTTGCGCATTGGTGATGAGCAAGTTAAACAAGAGATTCGTCAAATGCAGGAGTTCGCAGTTGATGGTAAATTTAATAACGAACAATATTTATCTTTATTAAGAAGGGCGGGTTACACACCGTCACAATTTAGTGCAAGTTTAAAGCAGGATTTAGCGCGTCGTCAGTTATTGACTATGGTTGTTGACAGCGAATTCAGCTTGCCGATGGAAGTTGCGCAGCTTAACCAACTGCAGGCACAAAAACGGATCGCAAAAGTGCTGACCGTTAAAGTAAGTGACTTTGCTAATAGCGAGCCAATCAGCGAGCAGGAAATAGCAACTTATTATGAGGCTAATAGTCAGTTATACCATACTGCTGAGCAAGTCAGTGTGGATTACGTTTTACTGGATGGTGCATCATTAACTGACCAGGTGACTGTAACGGAAAAAGAGATAGAAAATTATTACGACATTCATCAGTCTGATTACCAACGCAGTGAACGCCGTAAAGTTGCTCATATTCTAATCATGGGTGATAACAATACAGCAAAAGAAAAAGCGCAGGCGATTTTGTCTGAACTTGAAAATGGCGCTGATTTTAAGCAATTAGCAGTTGAAAAATCTGAAGACACCTATTCGGCTAAAAACAATGGCGAATTGGATTGGTTTGAACGTGGTATTATGGATCCTGCCTTTGATGATGCGGCATTTGAGCTGACTAAAGAAACGCCTTTATCTGGTCTCGTTAAATCACAATTTGGATACCACATTATCAAATTAGTGGATATCCAAGAGAGCAAAACCTTACCCCTATCTGAGGTGAGTCAGCAAGTTGAACTCGCTTTAAAACAAGAAAAAACCAATGAGCATTATTACGACCTGCAGCAACGTTTAAGTGAAGTGGCATTTGAAATGCCAGATAATTTAGATGAGGCAGCCAACGTTATCGGCGGCGAAGTTCAACATAGTGAACTCTTCTCAGCTAAAGATGCCATTGACGAACTTGCAGATAGTACGGTTTTAAAACTTGTCTTTGACCAAACATTCCGTGAAGATGGTTTGAATTCCGATGTGATTGAGCTTTCAGAAAATAAAGCCATTGTGGTACGTGTCAATGAATACCGCTCTCCGGCATTAAAACCGCTTGCTGAAGTTTCTGCGCAAATAAAAGAGCAGTTACAAGCAGAAAAAACGCGTGAAAGTGCGCAAGTTTTTGTTAAAACACTGATCACTAAGTTAAACGCACAAGAGTCGATTGATAGTCTATTAGCTGAAAAAAATCTGACATTCAGTGAAGACGTAACCTTTACGCGTAATAATAGTGAGCTTGATTATAGAGTGATGCAATCCGTGTTTAAACTAGCAAAACCGGTCGCACAAAAACCAAGTTATGATTGGGTTGAAACGACAACGGGTGATTTTGCGTTAATTGCACTTAATGAAGTCCAAGAGCTTGATCCTGAACTTGCAAAGAAAGACGATAAGCAGCAAATTGAGCAGATGTTAGGGCGCTTATATTCTGAATCAACCTATCAAGCTTTGTTAAAAGGGTTGATGGATAATGCTGATATTAAATACGCTGCTCAATAATAGGTAGCCTATATTTTTATAACGCAAAAAGTGGACTAATAACGATCGTTTAAAAACCGCAACGATCCTGCTGCTTTACTAGAATCCCTAATCTTATTTGAGATTGGGGATTTTTTTTGTAATAGTAAAGGAATGAATAAAACGCAGAAAACGCCGCATTTACAAGGTCTGTGTTGTACAAGATTGTTGTTCTCACTTCACAACATCATTGCACACGAATTTGTGTCATGAGAGCAACTTAACCTGAGTTTTGGATTAGGGCTCTGCGCCTCGATTACGTCATCGAGGTGTTTTAATCGAAGATCTCGATCAGATAAGGCTAATTTTAGTTACTGCAATCAATGCCTTGCTTTCATCCCTTTTCTCTACGCCTAAATAGACCACTTATAGCTTTGCTATTGATTAACGGAATTTCTATGAGCAATACTCAACTGAAATTTTGGCGAAAAAAAACAGCGAACGTTTTCACGTTCGCTGTTTTTTCGCTTTTAAGGTGTCAGGCTAAAATTGCTTAACCTAAAGA
>JBATHQ010000270.1:0-7585 GCA_049667005.1 Psychromonas sp. | reverse complement strand
CATGGAGAAAAAGTTGCCTTTGGTACTTTAGTGCATTTGGTGTTGGAAAACGCACCAATGGCAGAAATTCAAACAGTATTGGCATTCTGTAAATCCATCGGTCTACCAACCAACTTGCATATGATGGGGGTTAAAGAGTTGAATATTGATAAATTACGCGAAGTCGCTGCAGCATCCTGCGCGGAAGGTGAAACGATTCATAATATGCCATTTGAAGTCACCACAGAGTCTGTTCTGTCCGCTATATTAACAGCACATAAACTCGGTCAATAATATTCATTAGCGCAACTGATTGACAGTCTCGATTAATCAATAAAGTTTAATCGAGACTTTGTGTAATCAGCGCAAATAGATAATCAAATAAATACCTTACTTCACTTCGATTTTACTGCGCCTGAATTAATACCAATCTGTTTTATCCTATTTGCTCAAACTCATCACTATCATTGCGTTTGGCAAAAAGCGCCGCGCTATCTAAGTCATAGTGCCAGCCATGCAGGTGTAATTTACCGGCAATAACACGCTCGCGCACCCATGGGAATGTCATCAGATTATTTAAAGACTGGATAATCCCTTTCTGTTCGCAGTTATGATAATGGGTTTCTGCACTGTCGTCTTCATGCTCGAGTATCTCATTACGGACATTTTCCAATTGTTTCATCCATTTAGAAATAAATGTTTCCGTTGTTGAACTTGGCGGGGTGTCCATCAGAGATTTGATTCCGCCACATTGACTGTGCCCCAGTACAATCACGCTTTCCACTTGCAAGATGTTCACCGCATACTCCAAGGCCGCGCTGGTACCGTGAAAATTATCGCAGCTTTCACATGGTGGGATCAGGTTGGCGACATTGCGAATAACGAAAAGATCGCCAGGTTCACAATCTAAAATAGTGGTTGGATCAACACGGGAGTCTGAGCAGCTAACAATGGCTATTTTAGGATTCTGACCCTGTTTTGCCAGTTTTGATAGCTTCCGTTTATTTTGTTCATAATAGCCTTCTCTAAAACGCTGATGTCCCGCGATTAGTTTATCAACTGCTGGCATAATTTGATCCCTTTATAAGAAATAGGTTTGAATTTTGGTTTTATCAAAACCTTGAATAAATATCTCTGTGGCTGGTTATTATTCCTACATCTTTAAGCAGCGTGGCTATCATAGTCCAATCTTTGTATTAATAATAATTAATATATATTATCATTACCATAAACTTAACTTAATGGTTATCTGCAATGCGCGCCTCTCTACATCAATTGAAAATATTTCACAAAGTGGCTTCGGTCATGAATTATACCAAAGCGGCCAACGAGCTGGACTTGACACAGCCTGCGGTGAGCATTCAACTTAAGCAATTGGAGAATAATCTGGATCTGCCGTTGTTTGAAAAAATAGGTAAAAAACTTTTTTTAACACCTGCGGGTCAGGCATTAAAGCCTTTCTGCGATGAGCTATTCGAGCGTTTCGATAATATTGATATGACGCTGAGTGCGATTAAAGGCAACATGGAAGGAGATTTTCATATTGCCGCGGTAAGTAGTGCAAAGTACTTTACGCCACATTTATTAGGCGCTTTTCATAAACGTTATCCGAAAGTAAATCTGCATTTAGATGTTGTTAATAGAGAGCAGATGATCCAGCGACTGCACGATAACAATGATGATTTAGTTATTATGGGCTTAGTGCCAAAGTCGATGGCGTTAACCAGCCATCCATTTATAGATAACCCTATCGTTCCCATTGCAAGTCCCTCCCATCCGTTAGCGGGGGAAAAAAATATTAAGTTAAGTGAATTATCTAAATACCCTTTTATTTATAGGGAAAGAGGCTCTGGAACACGTAAAGCGTTAGAAAACTTTTTCCAAAAGCAAGGCATTACAATCCATCCTAATATGCTTTTGGGCAGCAGTGAGACAATTAAACAAGCGGTGATGGCAGATTTAGGTATATCCGCACTTTCCCGGCATAGCGTGGCATTAGAGCTGGCAACCAACAGTCTTGTCGAGTTAGATATTGAAAGTTTTCCTTTAGTAAAAAGCTGGTATTTAGTACATCATGAAAAAAAATATCTATCACCTATTGCTCAGGCCTTTATTAATTTTGCTTTATCACCGCAGGAAAATGTTGCCGGCTTATGTAACCGTTTTATGGAAAGGCATTTTGTCGAGAAATAGCCTCAAGGAGATCCGGAAAAGTCATAGCAAGTCCGTTCAATACACCTTACAAATTAGTCCATGTAATAAAGCGGATTGCCATTAACTCTGGCTATTTTATGCAATGAGTTAACAACAGGGCGCGCAAAGCATCTGCGCTGATAAGAGCAGACTGTCATCTGATTTTACCAAGCCCCTTTGTACCTGAATTAAGTACAGAGGTAGGTAAATCATTTTTAGTCTTTTTTTATTGTCTTTACTCATATTTGTGCTGTTAGAATAAATACCCTTTCTGCCCTCGTCATTAGGTTTTCTGTTATAAATGAAATCAATATCTTCAACTGTTTTTGGTCGACTGTTTGGTAACCCTACAAAGATAAATATCAATGCTCATGGCTTAACCGTCGTCGTTAAAAATAACGTCGCAGAAATTCAATGGCATGAGCTTATTTCACCGCCGTTTTTTAGTTTTGGTCTATTGGGACAAACGATCACCTTTAGCACTGCAGAGAAAAATTATGTGCTCAGTAAGTTGGCTTATAATTGTGCAAAAACCCAAAAAACAGACTGCGAGCAGTTGTGGATCGAGAGCAATAAAAGTCGTCTTGAAAAGCTTCTCAGCAACATAGATAGATTTATAAACCGTCGCTATCTACGTCAATCTGACATTAAGCGCATGCAAGCGGCAGTAAAACAAGAATCTACGCGCTGGTTTCCCTGGGCTGAATCAAGTACGGTTTTAGGTCAGGTTTCAAATCTGCTGCGCTTGTTAGCAAACTACCGACAGTGGCAGGCGCCTGAGATAACGGCTTGTCGTGAAACCTATATTAAAAAGCAACTGAGCACTTATAAAACATTCTTTGATACCGTTGAATCTAACCCTTTAACATATAGACAGCGAAGAGCCTGTGTAATTGATGATGATAATAACTTGTTATTAGCAGGTGCAGGGACGGGTAAAACCAGTGTGATGGTTGGAAGGGCAGGGTATTTACTGAACAGTCAGCAGGCAAGCCATTCTCAAGTGTTGTTATTAGCCTATGGCAGAAAAGCGGCTGATGAAATGGATCAAAGAATAAAAGAAAAACTGCTGACGGATAAAATCAGTGCGACAACATTTCATAGTCTGGGGCTTAATATTATTGCCCAGGTTGAGGGCGGAAAGCCCAATCTATCGGCATTTTCTGAAGATGAAAAAGCCAAAGCTAAATGGGTACAAACTAACTTTGAAGCGTTAATCTGCAATGAAGCGCATTATCGACACCTCGTTTTGGATTACTTCAGCAAATATTATTACGTTGAAAAGAATGATTTTGACTTTGAGAACCTGGGCGATTATTACCAGTATTTAACTGATAATGATATTCGCAGTTTAAAAGGGGAGAGCGTTAAAAGTTTCGGCGAGTTGTATATTGCAAATTGGTTATTCAATCATGGCATTGAATATCAATATGAGGCCAACTACGCGGTTGATCTGAAAACCGTTGAGCGAAAACAATACCAGCCCGATTTTTTCCTGCCGGAGTTAAATCTTTATATTGAATATTATGGCATTGATGAAAATGGAGATACCGCACCCTATATCGATAGAGGCAAATACCATGAGACTATCAAGTGGAAGCGTGAAACTCACCTACGCCATAATACGCAATGTATCGAGCTCACCTATGCTCAGCACAAACGAGGCATGTTGCTTAGTGCACTGGATAAATCCCTCACAGATAAACAGATACCCTTAGAGCTGTTGCCGGATGATGCGATGTTGGCAAGTTTAAAAGAGACAGGCCGCATTACCGTACTTGCCGAACTATTTGGCAAATTGGTTGGACTCTACAAAGCGGCTTGTTTAGATGAGTTTCTGGAAAAAGAGGTGATTGCAGCTTCTGCAGATCCCATGCAAACAGAGAAAGCCTTTGAACTGCTTAAACCTATTTTAACGGCCTATCAAGCAAGGTTATTAAGTCGCGCTGAAATCGACTTTGAAGATATGATCACCAAAGCATTGCAGTATATCGAAACGGGGCAATTCAGATCGCCATGGCGATATATTATGGTGGATGAATTTCAGGATATTTCCGAGCCGCGTGCGCGTTTAGTTAAAGCTTTACGCGATAACTATAATAGTGGTTCAAATAGTGGCTCAAATGGTTGCTCAGTCTTTGCGGTGGGTGATGATTGGCAAGCTATCTATCGTTTTAGTGGCGCAGATGTTACCTTAACCACTGGTTTTGAAGATTATTTTGGTGCTACTACGCTGACGGAATTAGATCAGACCTTCCGCTTTAATAATCGCATCGGTCAAGTGGCTACTGAGTTTGTCAGTAAGAATCCTGCACAAATAAATAAAACCATTAAGTCGCTTAAACAAGTTGATAGACCTGCTGTTTCCATCCTGCGTAAAGGCGCAGATGGGGTAGGCGCTAAAGATGAAAATATGATTGATGAAATGGCTAATGGCGCAATTGATGAGGTTTTAAGTGCAATTTCAAGTAACGTCAGCAAACCGGTAAGCGTTTATTTACTGGCGCGATTTTGGTTTCAATTGCCAAATAAAGTCACCGTTGCCAGATTAAATAATCACTACCCGATGCTAAAAATACAAACGCAGTCATTTCACGCGTCCAAAGGTAAAGAAGCGGATTATGTTATTATTGTCGGGTTGAAGTCGGGTAAGCATGGTTTTCCTTCGAGTAAAGTAACACCTGCCATTTTAGATGCGTTATTAGCCAAAGAAGAAAAATTTAAACATGCGGAAGAGCGGCGTTTATTTTACGTTGCACTAACACGCGCAAAAGATCGCGTTTATCTTATTGCCGATATGGTTGAGGCGAGTGATTTTGTTAAAGAGCTTGTTCAAGGATATGATCTCGAGCTTAATGAATTTGGGATAACGGTTAACCAGGCTTTTGTTGATAAGATTAACTGTTTAGTTTGTGAAACCGGGACCTTAAAGGCCCGCGCAGGTCGTTACGGTGCATTTTATTCATGCTCGCATTTCCCGCTTTGCGATCACAAAGAGAGGGCATGTAGTCACTGTCAAAGTGTCATGAGCAAAAGCAAGTACCCTGGTTTTAAATCTTGTTTAAATCCATCCTGTCATAATATTGTTCCGCTTTGTGAAAAGTGTGGCGCGGAAATGGTATTAAGGACAAGTAAGAATGGCGAGTTCTGGGGCTGTCGAAATTTTCGAGGCAATGAGCAACTGAGTTGCAAGAATGGCATTGATAAGTCTAGGATTAAATTTCCTGAGTTGAGTATCTGATAGTACACAAACTTGTGAATAGCTCACATACTACTTGGCGGATTATAATAATTATCAGCTATCTACTCAGCATCCTCTAACAGTTAACTATAGCGAAAAACAAGGAATTGCAATGAAAATTGATCCGACCAATACAGTTTCCATTGATTTAAAAGGGAATTTGTTATTTTCAATCGCGCCTGATTATCAAAGACAGTTTATGATCACCAGTTGGAATTCCGGCATGCACTTTTATATAAAATGCGATGAAGGTTGGCAGCAGGAAGATATTGATACCGGGTTAATGCTGATCAGTGATGAAAATATCAATCAGGAAAATGAGCCTATTTCACTCTATTTAACACAAATGCCGAACGAGTTGATGGAGCTGGCCAAACCGTTCCGTTATCGCCAGTTTTCATTGTTACAACTGATTGCTCAATATCCTTTAGTACTCGATGTGCTTAAACATTCTCCGAATCTGGTTTGGTTACTTGTTGTGGAAGCTGAAACCCACGCTTGGTCAAAAAAGGAGCTGGTGGCTATCCTGCTGCAAAAACGTGAAGTCATCATTGAAAAGTTAATTTATAAGCCGTGTAAAAAATTAGTGCGTTTTGTAAATAAAATAGAACTGCATAAAGGCATCGCATCGGAGTTTGATCTGATCAAGAAATGTCTGACATCGGTTGAAATAAGTGATGCTTTTAGCCATTGTCAGACAATTCCGATTCAGGCTTTAGCGGTGGCTGCGCGGTACCCTTATTTTTTAAAGACAAAGATGTTAGAGAGCGAAGTAGATAAAACACGAACAGCCAGATCACATGAACTAAAGTTTATCAAATACCAGCAAACCGTTGATGATATAAAACGTATGGCATCAGCCATGGGGCATGATCTAAATGACCGTTATAAAGAGAACATCAGCAGTAAAATGGCGTTAAACCGTTTGCATGTAAACTGGATAACACGCTTTAATCATTGCAATGAATTCGTACAATTTTTAATAGAGCATGGGCAGCAAAATGGCATGAATCAAGCCATTGTCGATAATCAAATAATCTCAGCGTGTAAGCAGTTACCTCGTCAACAAATAGCCTTCCCAATTTGCCCGTTGGGTGATTTTGAAGGGGTTATTCAAATAAAAAATAACTTTGAACTGCTCGCCGAAGGGCTGGAGATGCGCCATTGTGTTGGCAGTTATGTTGAAGATGCGTTACGTGAGAATTCCTATTTTTACAAAATGCTATCCCCTGAGCGGGCAACGGCGCAAATCCATATTGTGAATGAAAAAATAGTCGTGCAGCAATTTAAACTTGCGCATAACAAAACCCCATCAGCAGCCGCTTATAAGCATCTACATGAGTTATTCGATAAATAATAAAACAGGCTTGCCGCAATAGATAAGCTAACAAGCACAAAGGAATGTTTTTTGACATCACTAACATTAACGTTAATACGTGGTTTACCGGGTAGCGGAAAATCAACCCTTGCAAAAAGTCTTGATGGCTATCACCTTGAAACAGATATGTATTTCACGGATAAGCAGGGGCGTTACCAGTTTGATGGTGAATTTTTAAGAGAGGCGCATTTATGGTGCCAGCAACAGTGTGAACTTAAATTGAGTCAGGGCGTTAGCGTGATCGTCTCTAACACCTTTGTAAAACAGTGGGAGATGGATGCTTACCGGCTTCTGGCCAAAAAATACCATGCAAAATTAATCATCAAAACCTGTACGGGAAAATTTAACAATCAGCACGATGTGCCGCAACAAACATTACAAAAAATGCAAAGAGAGTGGCAACCGTAATCCTATCAAATCCGGTCTGCTGGAAAACCAATAAACACCTCACAGCTTCTCCTCAAGAGAGACCAAACAACCATTCACCACAGAGGACATCGAGAAGGCAGAGAACAAATTAAGTGCTGTCATCCTCGATTTGTCTCAAACTGTACTATAATGAAGGTCTCACTTTTATTTGTAGTGGCTTTAAATAGAGGGATTTCTGAGCAATAAGCTGCATAGAGATGAATGATCGCCTTTTTTGTATGTTTATTGTGCGGTCAGTTGTGGTTGTTAAAATAAACACTTGCCATGGTGATCTAAATCCCTATAATGCGCATCCACGGAAACGGGAACGACGCAAGTTAATCCAGTTAACGAGAACGAAAGAAAAGGTGCTTTTCAAAAGCGTT
>JBATHQ010000269.1:0-5722 GCA_049667005.1 Psychromonas sp. | reverse complement strand
GATATATCCACCGCTAATTTTTTAAATACTTCTTCCTGACTTTTACTTAACGTGTTCATTTTTATATTTTTTTCCTAATGTAACGCGATTATATTTAGCTATTATATTGTATACCCATATCCATACTATATTTTATATGCTTATGTAGATAACTCAGGGTAAGAGTAACAACTTATTTTTTTAGCTATTTTTTGTCTAAAAGTTAATATTTGACTGCTGGTGGACTTCAGTCCACATATCAAAAAACAAGCGGACTAAAGACCGCGCCCCAATTGATTCAAGCAAAAAATAATAATTTCTCTACAAATTTGTTATTACCTGGGTCAACTGCACAAGCAGGTTATTTTATTTATAAAAAAACCCCGTTAAACGAGGTTTTATTTTACAGCTTTTACTTAGATCTAAACATAACGCATTAAGCGTTCGTGATCTTCCCTAAATTGTTGTTCAGTGAAAGGCTTTCTTTGCGCATTGAGAACGACACATTCAAATTCGTCAGTCATCTGCTGAACAGCAGTGAGCATCAGATCAAAGGCTTCTTTCACATTAATCTCAGGATTTGGCGCAACCACAAAGAAGGATATCCCCTCAGAAACAAATTGTTCCATGTTATCAAGTTCGAAAATACCCGGCTCCATCATATTGGCAATACTGAATAAAATCGGTCCAGTGCCATTGGAATATAGATGACGATGAAAAATAGCATTTTTACCAAAACGGAAACCTGAGGTTATAAAAAACTGTAAGATCTCAGAGCCGCGTAAATGTGTCCCCTCTTTAGCAACCACATTAAAAACAAAAAAATCTTTCGGAGCTATATTCTTCGGTTCAGTTTTTAGAGGCTCAGTTTTTAGAAACTCTTTTTTAAAAGGTTCATTCTTTAGAGGTTCTTTTTTTAGAGGCTCATAGTTTTGAGGTTCTTTTTTTACAGGTTCATGGGTTTTAGGCTCACTAATTACTTTGCTTTTAGTTGGCGTAATAGATTGTCTTTTATCTTCGAAATCTGTTTCACTGTCCAGCCCGAAAATTCCAAGATGTTGATCGTTATCCTCCTCTGAATCTTCATATAATTCTGTTGAATAATGAACACTATCATAATCAGATCGATTAACCTTTTTTGCCTTAGCTGGTTTATCAAATTCATTCTGTGCATTGAAATGAAGCGTCTCATCATCTTCATCATCTAATGCTTTTGAAAAATCAATAATATCCTGTTCATCGTCTATCGAGTCAGTGAACTCTTCATCGTCGATAATAGGATCGTGGAAAACGTGATTATTTTCTTTTTTATGATTATTTTCTTTTTTATAGCCGCTATCAGCGGCAGTTTGTTTTTCTAAATGCGCGGCTTTTTCTTTACGGCTGACATAATACCCATGAATTAATACTGCTCCAATGGCAAGTAAGCCGATAAAAATAAGGATGGACTGAAAATGCTGCATGCTAAATTCTCTTGATTGAAAAATATATATACGTACAAACGGGTAAACTACCTTTATTAGCGGAACGCGTCTATATATTGCAACTATTTTTTTATAAAATTGTTACACTTTTACGCAACGCTAATATTTTTAGTTAGAATATTGCACTTGATCACTTAATAGAGTCAACCATGATCCAAAAAAACTTAATAAAACAGCCTCTTTCCGGCGTAGGATACCTCCTTAAAGGAACAAAACTGCTTAGTCATCCAAAATTGCGTCTTTTTGTGTTAATCCCTTTGCTGATTAATATCATTATTTTCGCCAGTGCCTTTTGGTTTCTGTTCAGCACCATTACACAATGGGTAGACAGTTACATCTCAGCCCTACCGGAATTTTTAAGCTGGCTGAGTTATCTTTTCTGGCCCATTCTAATTTTCACCATCTTGTTTGCTTTTACTTTTCTTTTTTCCACCGTTGCTAATTTAATTGCCGCCCCTTTTAATGGTTTATTAGCAGAAAAAACTGAATTTTTATTAACCAATCAACCCTTAGGTGACAGCGGTTTAAGCGATCTGTTTAAGGATTTACCGCGCATATTCAAACGTGAATTACAAAAACTGACCTATTTTTTACCCCGCATGCTGTTCTGTGGTGTGTTGTTTTTTATCCCGGGATTTGGGCAGACAGTCGCACCTTTCATCTGGTTTGCATTTGCCGGCTGGATGATGGCCATACAATATGCGGATTTTCCCTTTGATAATCACAAGATCCCTTTTGCGACAATGAAAAGCAGCCTAAGACAACGTCTGGGTAAAAACCTGACCTTTGGTATGCTGGTTAGTTTTTTGACTACCATTCCGGTAATAAATTTTATTATTATGCCGATCGCAGTCTGCGGTGCGACCGCGTTTTGGGTCGATTTATATAAAGAAGAGTTATTAAATGAGAAAAAGGTAACAGATAACAGGTAACAGATAACAGATAACTGCCGGTTTCTTATGGAACAGTTTCGCTTGAAGCGTTTTGCGATGTTCTTGAGAGCAAAAGGCGGGATAATAGCCACCCACACTATTGTTTGAATAGTGTGGGTGATCATTGCCACTTGTAATAACGGATTAATTTGTGATTAACCTTTATTGAGCATTCGATACAGAGTAGGTGCATCCAGTTTTTCCAAATAAGGTTCATAATCAATCCCCTTTTCGATGATAAATTCAGTGATTAACTCTTTTACCATCTGCAGCAGCTCTTGTGGATCCCATACTTTTTCTAAAAAATTATCCAACTTGGCGTTGTTGATTGCCCGAATGGTATCAGCTTGCGTTGCCAGGCCGGTTAACAGTAATTTTTTAGTGCCTAAAAAACGGTCATCCTGTGCCACTTCAGTCAATAGCTCAACGCCTGATTTTTCGGGCATAATATGATCCGAAATAATTAACGCAACATATTCCTGTTGTGCATCGAACTCTTCTAATAACTCTAAACATTCAAAAGCAGACTCACACTCTTCAATATTAAACATGTCACTAAAATACTCGAGATCACGACTGACCGATTCTAATACTTCACGTTCATCATCAACACAAATAATATTAATTTTATCCATTTTGTATCCTCTAGAACCTCAAATTAACAGACAACTACTTAATCCGATTATCCAATAAAATTGATTTTGTTAAGAATGTACAACATTGCGTAGGCGATGAGCACGCCGACAATACCGATAACAACCCCCACTTTTGCCATCTGTTTTGTTTCAATATTACCCGATGCGTAGGCAAGAGCATTTGGGGGCGTACTGATAGGCAATGACATACCTAAAGATGCTGCAAAAGTAACACCAAGAATGAGTACCACCTCTCCACCATAAGGGATTAATGTCGGCATTGACGCGCCCAGAGCGGCAACTAAGGGTAATAACAAGTTGGCTGCGGCAGTATGGGAAATAAAGTTAGCCATCACTAAACATAATACAGAAGCCCCCGTTATCAATAATAAAGGGTGAAAACTGGCAAAAGGGATGGCAGCAACCGCATTTGCAGCAAGGCCGGACTCGTCAAGCGCAACGCCTAATGCAATACCGCCGGAGACCAGCCATAAAACATCCCAGGATATTCTCTTTAAATCATCTTTGTTAATGATCTTAAATATAACAAAAACAGCCACCGGAATTAAGGCCACCACGTAGGAGTTCATGCCGTGAATATCGCCCATCAGCCATAATAAGATGGTCACGATAAAAGTGATATAAACCATAATCGCTTTAGGTGTTTTTAAAAACTTGCCTTTTATATTAAGGTTTATCTGCTCTGTTGATGTTGGAAATAGTTTTATTAATAATAACCAGGCAATCAATAACATCACCACCACAAAAGGGACACCGAATGCCATCCACTTGCCAAACGAAACAGTGTTTTCATTGACTAAATACTTCAATGCGATGGCATTAGGCGGCGTACCGATAGGGGTTGCTATCCCGCCAATGTTGGCAGCAATAGGAACCGATAATGAAAAAGCAACCTTGCCTAAGTCTTTTGTTGAAAGTAAAGCAATAACCGGCGCTAAAATGGATAACATCATCACTGTCGTTGCCGTATTACTCATAAACATGGAAAAGATGGCGGTGATTATCATCAACCCGAGCATCACATATTTAGGATTAGATCCAAAAGGTTTCAACAACACACGGGCTAAGTTAACGTCCAGCCTGTATTTAGTGGCCGCCATGGCTAAAAAGAATCCGCCTAAAAAGAGCATGATGATCGGTGAGGCGAAGGTTGCCATAATGGTTTTATGACTAATTAAATGCCCTAAATCCGGGCTCTCTATTTTGGTAAACCACAACCCTTTATCGGAGATTAATAACAGCTCGGAAACAATAATTAATACCGACGTGGCGAAAATGGGTATCGGCTCTAATACCCAGCACAGTGTCGCCATCGCGAAAATAGCAATGACGCGCTGTTCTACCGAAGTCAGTCCGGCAATAGCAAAACTATCTCTTGGTAAGAATAAAATAATGAGCGGAATAATGACGGGTAATATGTACTTTAAGTTTTTAATTATCATAGTCTTAACTTTTCATTATAAATAAAATGATTGTCTACTAACCCTGATAAAAAAAAGTGAATCAGATCACTTACAACTAAAAAAGCCCTTTTGAATACTCAAAAAGGCTCACTAGATCACTTTAGAACGGTGATAATTGTTACTGTGCTAACGCTTTGCTTACTTTTTCAAATAAATCCAGTGCTAACTCATCCGTTTCCAGTAAACGGTTTAACTGCTCTTTTATTAATTGCTTACGCTTTTCATCCAAGCGTTTAAATTGAATCAGAGGCGTTATTAAGCGCGCAGCCATCTGCGGGTTTTGCTTGTTTAGCCTGATTAACTGCTCAGTTAAAAACTGGTAACCACTGCCGTCTTTGGCATGGAAATGATAAGGATTGTGTTGTGCGAATCCACCAACCAATGAACGTAATCGATTCGGATTATTAAAATCAAAACTACGATGGTTAAACAGAGCCTGGACATTATCCAGAACATCTGGATGGTCTAGAGTTGCCTGCAGCACAAACCATTTATCCATCACCAGACCATTAGCAAACCACTTACTTTCAAAGTCCTGCATCACACTCTCTCTGCATGCAAGCAGAGCGCTGTTCGCGACCACTAACGCCCCTAAATGATCGGTCATGTTATTGCTGTTATTAATCTGTTGCTGCACCAATTCATTGGCCATCGCAGGATCCGCTTTAGCAATAAACAGCAGTGCCAGATTTGCCAGTTTACGATTAGCAATATCCGCAACGGCAGGCACATACTCACCAAGCACTTGATGGTTATCATAAACACTAATAAACTCTTTGTGTAAACCAGCAGCCAGTTGATTAAGCATAAACTCACGCGCCTGATGCAGTGCATCAATATCAACGCGGTCAAACAACTCCATTGCGCCGCTTTCAGAGACAAACTCAAACATATCAGCAATCAGTGATGGGTCTAATTGTTCACTTAACAATACCGTTTTGAAGCCTTCAATAAACAGTTCAGGCAGTTGCATCTCTTGTTGCTTATGCAGGCGCGCCACATTTTCAACCAGATATTTATTAAATAGAGTTTGTCCTGCATCCCAACGCGAAAAATCATCGCTGGCAAAATTAATCAAATGTAAGAGCTGTAAATCCGTATAGCCATATTGATATTTAACCGGTGCTGAGAAACCGCGAAATAGTGAAGGAACCGGTTTTTCAGTGATATTATCAAACACAAAGGTCTGCTCGCTATGGGTTAAACTC
>JBATHQ010000268.1:0-2438 GCA_049667005.1 Psychromonas sp. | reverse complement strand
GCTTCTAAATTTTGTTGTACCTTACAAAACTGCCCCATAGAAAAATTGACCGCTCTTAAGTAATCACGAAAAACAGTGGCACTGGTATTTGTGTAGCAGTTAACAATTGCTTCAATATCAGGGTTATCTATATTGTCGCTAAGCACATTTATTGTCTTTGCCATTGCGTTTTTACCATTTGTAAAGCCACCTAATTCGCCTATTGATTGATAAATGATCTGCTGTGCAGTGATGTTTTCGACTTCATTCTTATCTTCTGAGAGAAAAAAAACACCCAAAATAAGAACAACTATAAAACAACCAAAAATAAGCAATGCACTGCCAAAAACTTTCATGGTTTTAATGTTTTTCAAGATAGATTTACCTCTCTTAATATGCTGTTCTGGGTATTATTATATATCTCTCTTTAATTTCCTCTTTTTTTCTCACATAAACAACCATCTTTACCCAGAAAACAGCAACAAATGTGGCTAAAATTTAATACCAGTTATGATTGTAGTGGTATAGTGATTTTGGTCACTAATACAGAGGAAATCAGCTTATTTTCTAAGGCGCTTTGTGCCCTCTAAGCGACTTATAAAATGAAAATTTAAACTATCGCCACGCTCGCTTTCGCCCCATTGCGAGTTGGAAACCCACAACTTTATAGCCAATTTCACTTAGACGCTACACTATCATAAATTATTTAAAACCAATCATCTTCACCTTCTAACACTTGCATAAGATGCTGCTTTAAGTTACTAATATTTATATTTTTTTGAGCATATCGGATTAGATATACAGGATAAGAAAATTGTGGCGAATCTGGCGTTAATTCGAAGATGCCTTGTTGTAGATACCTGTTAACGACTCTTGTACGGAAATAGCCGCTACCGCCACTTTTAAGCATAACTTGTAAAGCTACTGGGCCTAAATTGATAGAGATATTGCTTCTTGCCAATTCCGGTAAGGCTGCATCGTGCAATCTTTTGAATTTTTCTCCCCAATCAACATATAGATAGGGGGTAGGCTTAGTGACTGATTGAACTTGTACTAGCTTTTCATCTAATAAATGCTCCACAACAATACGAGAGCTATATTCAGGTTGATGAACAAGAGCAATATCTAGCCCTCCAGAGCGAACCTTCTCACAAAGTTGCTTATTATCACCAACCTCAATTGTTATTGCTAACTCTGAAGCAGTTTCATTTAAATGGGTTAGTAATGTTGCCGCTATAGGGTTCCATAGCGTTAAATCTACACCTATAGCCAAGCTACCTTTCATTGTTTGGGGTAACGGTAAGTCTCTTTTAGCCGCATCCCACGTTTGCACAATTTGTGTCGCGTAAGATTTAAAATGTTCTCCATTTTTTGTTAGTGATGCACCACTTTTATTACGAGTAAATAAGGTACATTCCAATCCTTTTTCTAACGACTTTATTCGAGCCGTTATTGTTGTTTGAGTTACATTAAGCTCTTCTGCGGCCGCTCCAAAAGTATTCAAGTCACAAATAGTCAGAAATGTTTTGGCTAATATATAATCCATCTTACCTGCCTTTATATGAAAATAATGAATAATAAACCAATATATTATTCATTATACACAGCCTATTGGTTTGGTATATTCTTTTGCACCAAACAAGCGCTGTTGTTCAATAATGTTGCGCATGCCAATTATTGAGGAAGAATCATATTAAATTTTTGAAAAATTTTAAGCTTTGAGCGTTGCCAATCTAACAATGTTGACAGAGTTTATAACCGGGGCGCATATAATTTGTCTATTTTATTGATGCAGAACTAACAATGGCTCAACTGATTATTGGTCATATCATGATTATGACTGCCTTATTTAAATTATTTTATGTACTTAGATTACTAAGTTTAAAAGAGTTGGGTATAACTGAATGACGAATAACACTTTAACCAAAGAGATTAAATTATTTTTAGGTATCCCAACAATAGCTCCAACGTTTATAGAAATAATTGCTTCATCGTTAACGGCATTATTAGCAACGCTTTGTGTAATTTATATGTCAAAAGAGTTATTAAGCTATCTTGATGTGCATGCAAATATTTATATTTTAATCCCTATTGCCGCTACTTCTGTTCTCGTATTTGTTGTGCCTCATGGTGCATTGTCTCAACCGTGGCAGGTTGTTGTTGGTAATCTAGTTAGTGCGTTTGTAGGTGTTACTTGTTATAAATATATCAACAATGATTTGACAACAGCTGCCGCTTTGTCTGTCTCGATCTCCATAATGGCTATGTCATTTTTTAGATGTGTACATCCGCCAGGAGGAGCGACTGCACTAGGCGCTGTTTTAGGTGGAGAGGCTATTCACCAATTAGGCTATAGCTACATACTCATCCCTACGTTATTAAATTGCTTAATTATCATTTCAGTTGCAATAGTTCTGAATTATCCATTTAACTGGCGACGTTACCCGTCTCACTTATAT
>JBATHQ010000267.1:0-1773 GCA_049667005.1 Psychromonas sp. | reverse complement strand
GCTATATTGTGCCACCCTCTTTGCATTCAAAAAGGTCGTCCAAATAGCGTTTAATTTTCCGATAATATCGGTTGTGGACGATTTTATCATAACAACAAGTGCTTGTTATAATTACATTGCTTATTTTATAATCTGAGGTATTGCCATCGAATTATTGTGCATAAGTTTACTGAGAATTAATGAAGACTCTTTTTTGCATCGGCACACTTTTATGTGCCACTTAGATTGCCGGGGCGCTTATAAATCGTTTAAAAATGCCAGAAGATTTTCCCGATCAGATTTACCGAGCATCAATACGGCCTGTTGATGTTTTTCTGCTTCACCGCCATGCCACAGTAACGCCTCTAAAATCGTCCGGGCTCGACCATCATGCAGAAAAGTGGCTTCAGGATCTACGGTTTGTGCAAGACCCAATCCCCACAGAGGCGGTGTGCGCCACTCATTAGCTTGTGCTAAAAACTCTACCTGAATATCCCCTTCTACAAAGGCACTGTTTTTGTCAATATCCGTTAATGCCAGCCCCATATCATGTAACAGCATATCCGAGTACGGGTAGATCTTCTGCCCGGACAGCTCGGGAAACGCCTTTGAACTTACCGTGGTATAACTTTCACTGTGGCACTGATTACAGCCAATCTCGTTAAACACTTTTTTACCGGCTAAGACACTCTTTGCATAAGCGTTACGGCGCTGCGGCACGGATAAATGGCTGGAATAGAAAGTGACCTTATCAAGCACTTTGGTGGACACTTCATAATCATATTCGCCAACCATATCGCCATTACCATTGGCGGCGGATTTACAATCCTGCTGATGGGATAAACAGTTTTCTTCCCGGAATAACTCCGTGGTTAAGCCCATATCGCCGATAAACGCAGCGGCGGTCTGCTGGCGGATAGTCGGTTGACCGGCCTTCCAGCCAAAGCGGCCTAAGGTGACCTTATGATCAGCCTCTGACCAAACGTAGTTAGCGCGTCCGGAAATACCGTCTTGATCGCTATCGTGAATATCTTGTTTAGCGACAATCTGCTGTTCGTCGATCAGGGCAATTAAGCCCAACCCTATCATAGCCGGCGCAACACGGACAGATAGCACGGTATCTGCATCTATTTCACAGCCGTTAGCTTTAACATGCCAGGTTGGTTTGCGCAGTTCCTGAGTAAAACCGTCGGCGAAAGTCAGGTTAAAATACTCGTAACTGACCGCCTGACTGCCCTCCTGTGCAATACCGAAATTTGACTGGTGCTGCAGTTGTCCGCCAATACAACTGTCGGGAACACTTGCTATTAATGACATATTGATTGCTTGCTGTTGCTCGCCGCTAATAACACTTTTTGAAGCGCGTAATAGCATACTATTAAAATCGTTACCTTTTTTTCCTATTTCAGCTTTTGAAGCGTGGCCGCGACCATCACGAATATGACAGTCCTGACAGGCGTTATTATTAAACAGCGGTCCTAAACCGTCTTGTGAACTGACCGATCCCGCACTTTGTGCCCACGGCTCTTCGAAGAATTTATTACCACCGTTAAATTTCAAGATATTTTTAGCGCTTTTCATGTTCGCCGAAGGTGCAGAGAATGCCGATGAATAGGCACTTTTTATGCTGGTTTCACCTGCTGAAAGGTGCTGCTGTTTATCTATCTGCTCTGTCGCAAAACAATTAACAGAGAAAAGTGCTAATAAGGATAAGGTGATGTTGTTCATGATAACCGCTTGTTGTTTATTGCTTTCAATAAAAGACAGACCTTATTCCTTCGGGCTGTCTTACGC
>JBATHQ010000266.1:0-3064 GCA_049667005.1 Psychromonas sp. | reverse complement strand
CATTTATCCCATACGCTTAAGGTTTCATCAGAGCAGAAATAAAGCAACTTGGTTTTTCGTTCAATCCGTAGATGGGAAAGTTATTTGGAAAAAAATTTCATATTGGCCTACCTTGAATTTCGATGATATCAGGTCAAATCTGAGTGCATATCAAACAAAATTCAATTTAAATCCTAGCGGCGTAATACATAATTCATTTTCAACAATTAATTTATTAGCTGATTGGTACTTAAAGCGAAGTAAAACTGATTCCTCTCTTTCTGCATTGCGAAAAACCACCATAAAATGGGCGATTACTTGTCACATTAAACCGTTAATGGGAGATTTAAAAATAGCAGATATTGATAGAGAGGCGTTAGAGAACACGTTTTTTTGGCCGCTTCAAAAAAAATTAAAAAACTCAACAGTACGATCAGTTTGGAATGTTTTAAAACAATTGTTCACGCAAGCAATGTTTTTGAAATTAATTGAAGCACATGAGCTGGTTGCGCTTAAATTTACCCACTTTATAAAAGGAAAAATTACACCTGAGCCGACAAGGTTAAGATCAAGTCAATTAAGTGAGGTTTATCAACATGCAAAAGTTACAAGTGTCCCCACGCAAGTTTTAGTTATCTTGATGCTGGCGCACGGCACACGTATCGGTGAAACGAGGCAGTTAAAATGGTGTTACTTTTGTTTTGAAACTAAGGAATTGAATATTCCCGGTTGCATTACAAAAAATGGCGATGAACTAACCATCCCGTTAACGGATCACATGATTAATTTACTTACCCAGTACCGTCATTATCAACAAAAAAAGCGATATCAAGGTATCTATTTATTCCCTAATATCGGTAAACGAAATTCCATTAGTGCTTGCACAGCGAATGCTATGATTCAAGAGGTTAGTTTAGGCAACTGGACAAGCAGATCGTTAAGAAAAATATTTAGAAGTACATTATTGGAGCTTGGCGTTGATTCTGAAGTGGCAGAAATGATGATAAACCATAGAAGAGGGACGTTAAGTGATACATATATCCACACCACGGTTCCTAAATTAAAAAGGCAAGCGCTAGAAAAATACCATGCCTGGTTACAAGAGCAGGTATCAAAGATTCTATGTATCTCTTTATCTTAAGCAAGAAATCACGGTCTTTTTACGTATCTAACATAAAAGTTTATTGTGACTGCGGCACGTTGCGCATTCATTATGAACGCTTTTTGCTTGTTTTTGCCTGCTTTGATGTAAAATTTTTCTGTATTGTGTATTTGTTGTCCTTTTCGTGTGTTATATCAAGCTTTTGATAAGAGTTGTGTACTTTTTTTGTATTTTTGATGAATTGTCATTCAATTTTCTTCGTTTCTTGTTTTGAGCTTAATTTTTAAGCGTGTGTTTCTCTTTCAATCAAAGTTGTAATTTTAACTCATTGATTTGTAATGAAAGCGTTTCTTTGAATAGTCAACTTTGCGCGTTTTACCGCTGTTTGTGTTTGCGCGCTCAGACATGTGTATTTTGCGCGCATTTTTAAATGTAAATGCTTTCTTAACCAAGGTTCGTTTCAATATTGGTTTGTGCTTGTTGTTATGCCATGTTTTCCTGCTGGTTTTAATTGTTAATGCCATATTGTCTTAGGTGATAATATGTTTAATCGTTGTTAACCCCCGGCCATTAAAGGCGTTGCGGGTGATCAGGTAAAAAAGCAATCTTGTATCTATCCTCGCGTTTATTAACTTAATTTTATTTTTGTTAGACTTCCTCGTAGGTTAGCGCTCTATTTTATATAAATTCCTTATCAAATATGCAATGATGCAAGTCACTGATGGATAAGTGAGTGGGTGGTTTGGAAGATGCATCAAAATACAATTAAAAAAGCGAAATTCACAGAAACAGATATCATCACTAAATTTATTCTACCTAGCATTAAAAAAGCAGGCTGGGATGATATGACGCAGATCCGTCAAGAGGTGAAACTTCGGGATGGTAAGGTGATTGTCCGTGGTCAAATCGGCATGCGTAAAACTGTCAAATCTGCCGATATCGTGCTCTACCATAAACCTAATATGCCGCTGGCAGTCATTGAAGCTAAAGCCAATAAACATGAAATAGGCAAAGGGATGCAGCAGGGGCTAGATTATGCAAAGCTTCTTGAAGTGCCGTTTATCTTTGCTTCTAATGGTGACGGTTATATCTTTCATGACAAAACCAACCTTGCACAGTTAGAAACCCAGATCAGCTTAGATGAATTTCCCACACCGGCCGAACTGTGGAATAAATATTGTGTCTTCCGTGGTTTTAGCGCGGCACAACTCCCGCTTATTACTCAAGATTATCATGATGACGGCAGCGGCAAGTCACCCCGGTATTATCAGCTGCAAGCGATCAACAAAACCATTGAAGCCGCGTCTCGCGGGCAAAAACGTATGTTACTGGTGATGGCAACGGGGACAGGTAAAACCTACACCGCCTTTCAAATCATCTGGCGGTTATGGAAGTCGCGTCAGAAAAAACGCATTCTCTTTTTAGCTGACCGAAATATCTTGGTCGATCAAACCAAAACCAACGATTTTCAACCTTTTGGGCAAGCGTTAACTAAAGTGACCAATCGCACAGTTGATCCCGCTTATGAAATTCATTTGGCTTTATATCAGGCTTTAACCGGTCCTGAAGATCATCAAAAAGCCTTTAAGAACGTTAAACCTGACTTCTTTGATCTGATTATTATTGACGAATGCCATCGGGGCAGTGCTGCCGACGACAGCGCATGGCGTGAAATTCTTGAATATTTTAGTTCAGCCACGCAAGTGGGATTAACGGCAACACCGAAAGAGACGGAAGAAGTTTCTAATATCGATTACTTTGGTGAGCCTGTTTATAGCTACTCATTAAAAGAGGGCATTGAAGATGGTTTCCTCGCGCCCTACAAAGTCGTGCGTGTTGATATTGATGTGGATCTGCAGGGCTGGCGACCTACCAAAGGGCAAACCGATAAAAATGGTGAGCTGATTGATGACCGCATCTACAACCAGAAAGACTTTGACCGCACCTTAGTGATTGATGAACGGACTCAGCTGGTGGCCGAAA
>JBATHQ010000265.1:0-1549 GCA_049667005.1 Psychromonas sp. | reverse complement strand
AAGCAGCCCTGCAACTGGCACAAAACTTTCCCGGTTTTCTGTTTTCCACCTCAGGGATCCATCCCCATGATGCGAAATCCTTTGATCAAAACAGTTTAAATCAGCTCAGAGCGCTGGCGACAACTGAACAGGGGAAAGCAATCGGAGAGTGCGGGTTAGACTTTAACCGCAATTATTCAACACCCGCAGAGCAGGAGTACGCATTTGTGCAACAGCTCGAGTTAGCCGTCGAATTACAATTACCCGTTTTCATGCATGAGCGCGATGCTAACCAACGTTTTATTGAATTGATAAAACCATACCGTGCTCAGCTGCCAAATGCGGTCTTACACTGCTTTACCGGCGATCAATCGGATTTGCAGCGCTGTTTGGACATTGATTTACATATCGGCATCACCGGTTGGATTTGCGATGAGCGCCGTGGAGCACATCTGTTAGACTTAGTGAAACAGATACCCGATAATCGCCTGATGATTGAAACAGACTCTCCCTATTTATTACCGCGTTCAATGCGTCCGAAACCCAAATCAAGTCGCAATGAGCCGAAATATTTACCCTATATCGCACAAACGATTGCCACAGCGCGTCAGCAAACTCTCGAAGAGTTTATACAACAAACAACACAAACCAGTCAGGCCTTTTTTAATATTGGCAAAGCACTCCCCCTTTAATAGGATTTACTCATGAGCATTTCTCAGCATTTTCCTGCGCGACGTTTGCGTCGTGTCCGTAAACATGATTTTTCACGTCGTTTGGTTGCCGAAAACCAACTCTCCGTTAACGATCTTATCTATCCGATGTTTGTTATTGAAGGTGAAAATAAACGTGAAACTATCACGTCAATGCCCGGTATAGAGCGCCTTTCAATCGATCTGTTAGTCGCAGAAGCGCAGCAGCTAGTGGCGTTAGGGATCCCCGCCATTGCCCTGTTTCCGGTGACCCCGACACACATCAAAACCTTGATGGCAGAGGAAGCTTACAACCCTGATGGGTTGGCACAACGGGCGGTAAGAGCCGTTAAAGCGGCTTGCCCGGCATTAGGCGTTATCACCGATGTGGCCCTGGATCCTTTTACCACTCATGGACAAGACGGCATTATTGATAAAAGCGGTTATGTGTTAAATGACATCACTACGGAGATCCTGGTTAAACAAGCCCTTTCCCATGCCCAAGCCGGAGCCGATATTGTCGCACCGTCGGATATGATGGATGGCCGAATCGGCGCCATTCGCCAGGCATTAGAAAATGCCGGTTATATTAATACCCAGATCATGGCTTACAGTGCCAAATACGCCTCAAACTACTATGGCCCGTTTCGTGATGCCGTCGGCAGCGCAGGTAATTTAAAAGGGGCGAATAAGTCCACCTACCAGATGGATCCTGCCAACAGTGATGAAGCTATTCATGAGGTTGCTCTGGATATTCAGGAAGGCGCGGATATGGTGATGGTGAAACCGGGTATGCCCTATTTGGATATCGTCCGCCGGGTTAAAACCGAGCTGCAGGTGCCGACCTTTGCCTATCAGGTAAGCGGCGAGTATGCGATGCA
>JBATHQ010000264.1:0-6077 GCA_049667005.1 Psychromonas sp. | reverse complement strand
AAATAAGGCAGTTTAATATCGATATTTCCGAATTTCTCTTTCGCTTGCTGATCGTTCAGACCTAGTCCCACAATCACATCCTGACCAGGAACCCAGTCAGCGGGTGTCGCGATAGGTGCGCCGTCAGTGATCTGGATAGCATCCAACGCACGCAAAATCTCAGCAAAGTTACGACCCACAGACATTGGATATGACATGGTAAGGCGAACCTTTTTGTCTGGACCGATGATGAACACAGTCCGCACAGTAGCGCTGTTGGCTGGCGTGCGATTGTCGGTTAGATAAGCACCGGCAGGCAGCATGTCGTAGAGTTTGGATACATGTAGAGATGTGTCATCAATAATCGGAAAGTCAGCAGGAGCACCTGCAAAGGCTTCAATATCACGCTTCCATTTAATGTGCTCTTCAACGCTGTCCACCGATACGCCCATGACCTTGGTATTGCGTTTGGCAAATTCAGGTACAAGCTGAGCGACCGCACCAAATTCGGTAGTACATACCGGCGTAAAATCTTTTGGATGCGAAAATAGGATGGCATAGCTGTCACCAATCCAATCGTGAAGTTTGATTTCTCCAGCTGTAGAATCAACAGTGAAGTCTGGAGCGATATCGTCGATGCGAATAGACATGTTTATATTCCTTAGTTGCTGTTCAGATAAATTTTCAAGCCTCGGATGAGTAAGTCAAAGTGCCCTCATCGTGACAGAACATGCGAATTTGCTTCATAGCTTATAAGCGACACTATAAGCAAAAAGACATACCGATAATATTATCAACACCATAAGGGCTTATCTATCTTTATTTCATGTAATGTTTATTTTATTTTCACAAGAATGGTAACTCATCACATAAAAGTTTTAAAATTGGCATTGTTATACCAACTCCATTAATTAGATGACCTATTTAGTGGCGTTGGTATTATAAATGAGTTGCTGAATGACTCTTGAAGTTGTTGGCAGAGGTTGTTAAAAATGCAGAGTCCTTATAAGCATATGAAAGTAGCGTGAAAGTAGTGGACACCCATAAACTGTGACTGATTTTAATTTTCAAACTATCTTTTAGCCATGCAGTTTTGCATGCTAAAAGGTAGTTTTTTATGACTCAATCTCTTCAATCCTAAGTATCGCCTTCTGGTACGCCTTATTACCATTGCATTTCCCGTTGTGTTCGCCGTGCTTATTTATTGATAATGAAAATAGTTTTATTTTGAAGATAAAAGTGTGTGGCTGTCCAAGTATCTGTAAACACGATCAAAAACAGAACATAAATGAATGCAACTCACTGTTTGTAAATAACTCTTTATGTTATAAGTAAATTTATTAAAAGACAGAATGCGCGTATTGGTAAGTATCGAATCTAATACACTGGTAGCTGTTAATACAATAAGGCGTTCTATGAAAATTAAGGCAATACTATTTGATCACGATGGGACAATCGTAGATTCAGAGCAAGCGCATTTTGAAATGTGGAGAGATGTACTGCAAAAATATGGTGTTGAACTAACTCATGAGGAGTATACGAGCCAATATGCCGGTATTCCAACTACTACGAACGCAGCAACAATCATTGAAAACCACTCCCTTAGTGTTAATTCATCTGAGCTTGTGTTTGCTAAAGCTCAAGCAACAAATCAATATTTATCGGATCAAGCTTTTCCGCTCATGGATGGTGCACTAGACTCAGTCCGTTATTGCTATGAGCAAGGTTTTAAAATTGGCATTGTTACTGGTGCTGGTAAAGAAGGCGTAGATGTTACTCTTGAAAGTCATGGCCTTAATAAATATGTGTCCGTAGTTGTTTCAGGTGATGATGTAATCAATAGTAAACCTGCGCCCGATTGTTATTTGTTAGCGGCAGAAAAATTAGGCTTTCACCCCTCAGAATGTCTGGCTGTTGAAGACACTTATAATGGCAGCGTTGCCGCAATCAGTGCAAACATAAAATGTATCGGTGTATCTGCATCGAGTCGAGTAAGAGGCTTGTTTACTGGAACTATCTACGAATGTAGCAACCTCAATATAGCGACAAAGTGGATATCTGAAAACTTATCGATACAAGACAACAGCTAACAATACAACTCACTGAACGGATTACGGTTGTCGCCAGTGTGTGGCGTTGGCACAATTAACAAATCCATCCAATCTTTTGGGTATCAGTCACTCACTAAACAGGTCAAAATTACCAGTTGATACAAATGTCCGTTTTGTCGGAGAAGTTGTCTTTGCACTCGCTACTGGGCGTTTTTGATCGTCGTCTTACTTTTTCTAATCCTTGGCAAATTATCCCGGCGTAAAATGTCAAATAACCAGCTTTTCTGCCGTTTTTTCTCGCAGCAACTCTCTGAACGCTATTACCGCGGGGCTGACTTGTTTCCTGCTTGGACAGATTAAGTGGAGCTCGACAGGTGGTGACTGATAATCAGGTAAGAGTTGTAGCAATTTTCCACTGCGTAAATCGGACAAAACATCTATCTGAGCTCTATATGCAACACCTTTTCCGCTAATAGCCCAGCGTCTAACAATATCAGTGTCATTACTTACTTTATTGCTACTCACTTTGATTTTGTAGTTTCCGGATTTATTTAGATATTCCCAATTGTTAAATAAGCGACCATCTCTCCTGTGTAGCAAACAGTTATGCTCTCTTAAATCCTGCGGGCGCGAAGGTTCAGCAAATTTGGCTATGTAATCCGGCGATGCGCAAGTGACTCTATCCATCGTCGCGATATGAAATGAAACCATCGTTGAGTCTTCAGGCTTTCCGTAACGAAGCGCAACATCAATTTGATCCAGGAAAAAGTCAGAAAGCGAGTCTCCTACATTTAGATCTATCGATACAGAGGGATGTAAGTCTGCAAATTCATCTACCCATGGCAAAACAATATTGCGGCCTAAATCGGATGCCACTGACAAGCGTAATTTTCCGCTGATTTTGCCTTGCATATGATGAGCTGCTATCCGCCCCTGCTCCAAACTCTCTAACGCCTGCCGACAATGGAACAAGAACTGCTCACCTTGTGAGGTAATGCGTAGTTGCCTTGTCGTCCTTATAAACAGTTGTACATCAAGCTGTTTTTCTAATCGTCGAAGCGCAGAACTGACCGCTGGCGGCGTGATACCCAGTTGTTTCGCAGCTTCAGTTATGCTGCCCGTTTCGACTATTCGGATAAATAAATTGAGATCAGAAGTGTTCATTATTAACTTATTTTTAATAGTCTTTGAATTATTAGTGTGTTTTTATTTTAGTAAAAATTGTTCATAATGTCTTTATCATTCGATAAACAATTTAGATCCACAAGAGGTTATGATATGACCAACAGCGCAAACTCCGACCATTTTTTTAATCACCCATTAGCACTTCCCTGTGGTGCTGTTATTAAAAACAGGCTTGTAAAATCAGCCATGTCGGATTCACTCGCAGATGGGGAAGGTAATTCAACAGATGCTCAAGCTCGACTTTATGAAAGATGGGCAGAGGGCGGACTTGGGTTATCTATTATTGGTGAAGTACAAGTAGATCCCCGCTTTCCAGAAAAGCCTGGGAATCTGGTTTTAAGCGCTGATTCGGATCTAAAGGCTTTGCGTTCTTTAACCTCTCGCGCCTCCATCAATGGCGCTCATATATGGCCTCAGTTAAGTCATGCAGGGGGGCTTGCACATTCGCCCATAAGCCAACCGAAGGGGCCATCTGCCCTTAAAATTGGTGACTTTGAGTGTGCAGGAATGTCGCTGGCTGAAGTGGCTGAGTTGCCAGAGATGTATGCCAGAGCGGCACTCCTGGCAAAAAATGTCGGGTTCACCGGTGTGCAGGTTCATGCTGGTCATGGTTTTTTACTCAGCCAATTCTTATCACCACTATTTAATCGTCGTCAGGATCAATATGGTGGTTCGATTCAAGCACGAAGCAGCATTATAGTTGAGATAATTGCGAAAGTGCGCGCTGCCGTTGGCGCTTCATTTCCTATCGGTATTAAGATTAATTCGTCGGATCAATTAGAAGGCGGGTTAACCCAGGATGATGCTTTACAGGCTATTACTATTTTAGATAAAACTTCCATCGATTTAATCGAGATAAGTGGTGGATCCTATTTTCCCGGCGCAAAATCGAGCTCTGACAGCGCAGCAAGGGGGCCCTATTTTGTTGAATTTGCTCAAAAAGCAAAGAATCTAACCAGCATCCCCTTGGTGGTAACGGGCGGTTTTAAAAGCCGCGATCAGGCATTAAATGTACTTGCCAGTGGTGTTGCCGATTCGCTTGGGCTGGCGCGTTCATTGGTATTGAATCCTGAGCTTGCAAATGACTGGCTAAGCGGCACTGGAGCTGATCCTGTTTTTCCTCGATTTGAAGCACCACCAGAAGGGGGAATCACAGCTTGGTATACTATGTTATTGACCGCAATTGGCAATGATAGTGACAGTGATTTCTCGCTTGATCTTTGGCCTGCTATCCGTCTTTACGAAGAGCGCGATAAGGCTCGTTGTGCAAAATGGCTGTGTAAATTCCCACATTAATTAATGGATTTGGGATAGGAGAAAAAGCCATTGAACTGATGATCAATGGCTTTTTTCAGGACGATAAACTCAGTTAACCTCTTTCCGGACTTTTAATTTTAAACATAATTGCAAACATCACCGGCACGATAATCAGGGTAAGCACGGTGGCAAATCCAAGTCCGGCCATAATGGTAACCGCCATCGATCCGAAGAAGGCATCAAATACCAGTGGAATCATCCCTAAAATAGTGGTCAGTGCTGCCATACTCACCGGACGCAAGCGACTGATCGCACTGTGAACCACTGCATCATAGGGCTCTCGACCCTCTTTAAGCTCCAGATTTATCTGATCCAGTAGTACGATACCGTTTTTCAGGATCATCCCGCTTAAGCTCAGCAATCCGAGAAAGGCGGTGAAACTGAAGGGCATATTAGTGCCGAGCAGACCAATAGAAACACCGATAATCGACAGCGGTACGGTAAACCAGATAACCAGCGGCTCTTTGATTGAATTAAACAGGAAGACCGTGATCACAAACATGATCAGATAGCCCATCGGCAGTGAAGCAAAGAGCATGGACTGTGCATCTTTCGATGATTCATATTCTCCTCCCCAGCTGATTGAGTAACCCTGAGGAAGCGTTAAAGCATCTACCTGAGGCTGAATGCGGGCAAATAGCGTGGCCGGTGTTTCATTACTGAGAATGTCATGGTCGGCCAGTACAGTCAGGGTTCGTTTGCGATCGCGGCGCATAATCAGCGGTTCAGTCCAGTCGAGAGTAATGCCGTCAATCACCTGCTCAATGGGGATATAAGTCTGTTGAGTGGGGCTGAAAATACCCAGGTTCTGCACGGTTTCAAAGTTAACCCGTTCATCTTCCGGTAAGCGGCTTATAATCGGTATCCTTTGCGTACCATCGCGGAACAGGCCGATCGTTGAACCACCAAATGCAGTTTGCAGTGTCGTGGACAGTTCCTGCTTGGAGACGCCCATTCGACGTGCTTTGGACTCATTAAACAGCGGCACCAGTTCCTTGGTTCGCTCCCGCCAATCATGGCGAATATTACGCGCACCGGGATCTTGAGTGAGGATATCTTCGACCTGAACGGCAATATCACGCAGGATCTGCGGATCGGCTCCGACAATACGTGCTTCAATTTTGGATTTTGGCGAGGGGCCAAATTCCATCAGCTTGAACTGGAAGGTGGGTTGATGAAATTTAACCGCCAGATTTTCATCGAGTTTGTGCAGTAGTGCAAACATCTCATCGCGGGTATGGGTACGCACCTGAATCTGAGCGTAGGACTCGTAACTTCTTTCTGGTGAATAGGTCAGCACAAAACGCTGCAAACCTTGACCGATCGAGGTTGTTACAAAATCTACCTCCTGATACTGACGAATAAACTGCTCAATCTCCTGAGTCTGCCGGCTGGTTTCTCGAATATCAGTGCCTTGCGGCATCCACACATCAACATAAAACATCGGCGTATTTGATGCCGGGAAGAACTGTTGTTTAACATTGCCAAAGCCGATCACTGCCACGACCAGTAACGCGATCATTCCCGCCACGGTTAACCAGCGAA